>CAKZQV010000031.1 GCA_937141895.1 uncultured Verrucomicrobiota bacterium | reverse complement strand
CCCCCCCTGCCCCCCTACATCGCCCGTAAGGAGCAGACCCAGGAGCAGATCGCGGAAGACAAAAATCGCTATCAGACCGTTTTCGCCAAAAATCCCGGGTCTTCCGCAGCTCCGACCGCCGGTCTTCACTTTACGCCGGAAATTTTCCAATCATTGGAAAAACAGGGCGTCGCCAAAGCCGAGCTTACGTTGCACGTTGGCCTCGGCACCTTCCGCCCCGTTTCGGCGGATATCATCACCGACCACGAAATGCATCATGAACGCTATGAAGTTTCACAACAGGCCGCCGACAAAATTTCCAATGCCTGGAAAAAGGGCGGGCGCGTCATCGCCGTCGGTTCCACATCCGTCCGCACCCTCGAAAGCCTTCCAGTCATTGGAAAAGCGGAAGGCTCCACCAATATTTTTATCTACCCACCCTACGAGTTCCAACATGTCGACGCCATCCTGACCAATTTTCACCTGCCGAAATCGACCCTGCTCATGATGATGTCCGCATTTGCCGGACGCGACTTGATGATGAAAGCCTACGAAACCGCCGTTGAAGAAAAATACCGATTTTTCAGCTATGGCGACTGCATGCTGATTCTCTAATTATATAGCTAAACCTCTCAAGAATCCACTATCTGAAATTCTAATTGTCTATTTAAGTAAAGGGTGAAATCTCGGATCCAAGTAGACTATCGCCAATTGATCCCCTGCGGTTGTCCCCGTCCCTTAGCGAGGACTCGTTTATTTGAAAGCACAAAAAAAGCGCCGTTTCGGGCGCTTTACAAAAATCTGCTGTAATTAAAAATTAGAGCGGAGTAACGTTTGTTGCACATGGTCCTTTTTGACCCTGACCAACTTCGTACGATACTTTCTGATCTTCATCGAGGGATGCATATCCAGAAACCTGGATTTCAGAATGGTGAACAAACAAGTCTGTTCCACCGTCATCAGGAGTGATGAAACCGAAACCTTTTTCTGAACTGAACCACTTAACTTTACCTGTATTCATAACTTATACTTCCATTTTGTGTTGTGTATGAGCGGCTTTTTTACGCGTTTTGAAACCATAAGCCAACACAAATCTTTCACTGTAAATTTATCAGTCGCTTAAGGTTGCTCACTCTTTATAGCCCCTCAAACCATTCGACAGGTAAAATCGAGCTCGGGAAGGTTGATCTGTAGCAGCTGAACTTCAACCTCTTCATCCAGTTCAACGTCGGCCATACGGCGCATTTTTACATCAATTCCAAGGTCTGGAATCATCACAGCACCCCGGTCATCGCGCTTATCGACCACCACCCCGCGATAGACCGTTTCCGGATGCTGCTGCATACGCAGCAGCGTCCAATGTCGATTACTCAACCGCTCGGCCATAGCGGTGTTTCCGCCACCGACTTCGGCCTGAGACATGCGTTCGAGCATATCGGCTTCGCTGATTAATGCTTCCCCGGAAATGAATGCACGAATCTGCTGATGAACCAGCAGATCGGAGTAGCGGCGCAGCGGGCTGGTGCAGCGAGTATAGCGCTCAAGACCCAGCCCCGAATGCCAATCAGGGTCAAGGTGCAGCCCCGAGCGTTTAAATTTTTTGCGATAGGCAAACATCTCGGCCATGGTCTCGGGTGTGCCGGGTTCATCGGGCGGCGGCTGGCAGGCAAAGGGCACGGGAATTTCATGTTCAATGCAATATCCAGCAACGGCCTCTCCGGCCATCAGCATGGCATCGGTGACCATGTCGCGGCTGTTCAAACGCGGCAGCTCTTTGATTTCTACAGTGAAGGGCTCCGGTTCCTTGAAACTAAGTTCATGCGAGGCGGATAGATTATAGAGTTCGCCGTCGACTGTGGTTTTAAGTTTCACTTCCGGCAGGTTAATCCGAGCTGCACCCTGTGCAAGGCGGCGATTCCTGAACAACTCGGTGATGCGGTTCATTTCCCGAAACGGCGCTTCTTCCATCATTTCGTCGGTAACGGAATAGCTGAGGCGTTGCACGCGGATTAAGCTCGGGGTTATTTTTAAACAGCTGGGCGCGCCATTGCCACCTATCCCTATTTTAAATGAGAGCGCTGGAGAGATGTCTTTAAGACCCAACCCTAAAACCTCTGTAACTTTTTCGGGCAGCATATGAATGACGATTTCGGGCAGATAGCAATTTGCACCGCGAGCCCGAGCTTCGCGGTCGAGCGGCGAATCGGCTTTAATCAGTGCTGCAGCATCGGCCACGTGGATCCAAAGGCAATCGCCGTCGAGGCTGATGGCATCGTCCGGATCGGAGCAGTTGTCATCGTCGATGGCAAAGGTTTCCAAGGCGGTCAAATCCTCACGTTCCTGCTCCGGCAGTTCCGGCACCTCCAGCTCCGGTTGCGTAGTGGCGCAGTCAAACCGCGCCGGATAGGGATTCACCGCGTCGTTCCATACTCCAAGCTGCAGCAAAAGCCGATGCGCCTTTTCCGGCGTAACCTCTATGCCGAGCGCCTTCAGCGTGCGGTTCACCGAGGCCTTGCGGTAGGCCATGCGCTCCACATCGCTCAGATGGTCGAAATCCTTAGGTTGCACTGCGTGGTCTTTCACACGCTGAAGATAAGCCTCCCATCGGGCCGCCTCTTCTTCTTTTTCGCGCTGTTTGCTGAGAATGGCTTCCACCTCGGCTTCGGATCTCGTCGTGATTTCTTCCATGATTCCCGTAAAATAGACGGCTTCATCCAGCACCTGCCAGGCATGCCAAACCGTCACCGGCGAGGCCTCGCCATAAATAAATTCAGCCAGGTCGATCAGTTCGACGGTTTCGCCCTGTAGCAGTTCCCAGGCATCTTCCACGGTCCCATCCGGTGTCTGGTTTAATTCGGCCAGGCTTTTAAGCGGTCCCGGATGCAGCAACTGGATATCTTTCGGGCGGACCTTGATACTTTTTCCGTTGGCCGTCTGGATGGCTATCTTATCACCGACCTGATCAATCAAGGCCGGACCGTTTTTATAGAGCACCAAATTATGAGACTTAAAATTCTTCGACATAGCATGTCCTGTTTTCAGGGGTTTTTATATGGCTGAGAAACAATACCGATTGCTCCCCCACCGGGCAACGCCGGAAGAGAACGCGTCTTTTCCACCGTCTCTAATTTTAAATCATCATCATGGAACGGAGCGACCATGATGACGTTTGACCGACACAGATGCGAAGAGCGAAATTAACCCTTTCTCTCCTTCCGGATCATTTCGGTTTGCTTCGCGAACCATGCGCGGTAGGGTCCGCGCATGAATCCACGCTCCTTTTCTAATCTTCCTTTATCCGATGCGCAGCTTTCCAACCTCGAGAGTCTGGGCTATCACAACATGACACCGGTTCAGGTTGCCGCCCTGCCGGGAGCGCTGGCCGGCGATGACCTGATTGCACAGGCGCGGACGGGCAGCGGAAAAACGGCGGTTTTTGCTCTGGCCCTGCTGGCTCGTCTGGAGCTTGCCTCCCGCGACACACAGGTATTGGTGCTCTGCCCGACGCGCGAACTAAGCATTCAGGTTTCGACTGAGGTACGGCGGATTGTTCGGCATCAGCAGAATGTAACGCTGACCACGCTCTATGGCGGGCAGTCCGTTGATCTTCAGAAACAGGCGCTGAAAAAGGGCGCACAGATTGTGGTGGGCACTCCGGGACGGGTTGCGGATCTGGTTGAAAAGGGATCGCTCCTTCTCAAGAACCTTTGCATGCTGGTGCTGGATGAGGCCGATCGCATGCTCGACATGGGGTTCATTAAAGAACTTAAGCAGATTACCCGGGTTCTTCCTCAAAAGCGGCAGACCCTTCTCTTTTCCGCAACCTACCCGGATAACATCCAGGAATTAAGCAGTCACCTTCAGCGCGATCCTAAACGAATCTCCGTGGAAGAAGCGGAGTCTTCGGCTGACATTGAACAGCACATGTATCGCTGTAAACCAGAGAACAAACTCGAAGGGCTGAAAACCCTTCTGCTGGAACATCAGCCGACCTCGGCGTTGATTTTCTGTAACTTTAAACAAAGTACGCTCGACGTGCGTGCATTCCTCCGGAAAGCGGGATTCAGCGCCGTTGCCCTTAACGGCGATCTGGATCAGCGGCATCGGGAGGATATTCTGATGCTGTTTAAGCATCAGAGCTGTTCCATCCTGATTGCGACCGATGTGGCCGCGCGCGGATTAGACATCAAGGATCTGCCGCTGGTGATCAACTATGAACTGCCCTCCGGGGCCGATACCTATGTGCACCGGATCGGCCGAACCGGGCGCGCCGGTAAGCAAGGTGTGGCGCTAAGCCTTTGTGGTGAGCGGGAACTGGGAAAACTGGCCCAAATCAATGCCTATCAGAAAACCGCACTGAAAGCGGAATCGCTGGAGACGGTCCGCCCGAAAACAACCCACATTCCACGAGCGGCAAATGTAACTTTCTCCATTTCCGGCGGCCGGAAAGCAAAAGTGCGGGCCGGCGATATTCTTGGGGCATTGACCGGTGAAGGCGGGATTGCAGGATCGCAGGTCGGGAAAATTGATGTGATGGATTACATGGCCTATGTGGCCGTACAGCGCGCCGCCGCTACCCAAGCAGAGCAAAAGCTCAGCACATCAAAAATAAAAAGACGCTCCTTTAAGATCAAAAAACTCTGAGTCTGGACCGTGTGGGCGAGGCCACGGAATATCCACCCATTCTCTCCATTCAGTGTATTCCGCCCAAAGGGTCGTCCTTTTCCTAATTATTGAGATTATGATTCAATGAGATGAACTTCTCCCATCCCCATTTCACACATACATTCTGGCTTGAAACTCCGGCCCTGTTTTCGTA
>CAKZQV010000030.1 GCA_937141895.1 uncultured Verrucomicrobiota bacterium | reverse complement strand
CGACCCCAGCTTTTACAATATCGGGCGACGACAGCACTTTGATCAGATTGGGCGTGAGACCGCACTGCTGAATCTGGAAGAGGTACACTTCATTTTCGGTGGCCAACTGGAGCAGGGAAGGGTCGTAACTTTCGCCCTTGCGGAACGCCGGGCGGGTTTCGGTGTCAAAACCGAGCAAGGTTTCTTTCAGCAGCCTACCGGCCGCTTCGTCGGCCTCGGCTTCGGTATTGAGCAGATGAATCGGCCCGTCATACGATCGCATCGGGAGTTCGTTGATTTCTGCTTTAGTGATATGTTTCTTTTCTGGCAAATCTGTCATGCTTCATCTTTCTTTACCGCTACTAGACACGAATGAACATAAATGGAAACTATACATTATTGATTAGCGTATTTCCGCGTTCATTTGCGGTTTTCTTTTTCCTTTTCCCATTGGTCGGCAACCCAGAGTGACTGTTTGGCCAGACCCATCAGGATTTTGCAGTCGGGTACGGTCAGTTTCCCGCGATTAAAAATGCGGCGCAGACCCATCATCATATGATCCAGTTTCTGATCATGCACGAACTCCGTTTCCACCATCATATCACGCCAGAGGTCGAACATACGTTCCCGCAGTTCTGTCGGCGCTTCATCCGCTGATTCTTCCGATGGCTGGAACGCGCCGCTGGTGCTGAACATTTCATAGCAGCAGAGGTAAACGGCGTGCGAAAGGTTTAATGAGGTGTACAGTTCGCTCGAAGGAATCTGAATGATGTGTGTGCAGAGCGCCAGTTCTTCATTAAACAGTCCTTTATCCTCACGACCGAAAACCAGCGCGATTTTATGATCTTTAGCGCTCTCCAGCCCCAGAGGGGCGAATTCTTTGGGTGAGTAGGCGGTATCGCGATAGAATCCGGTACGAGCCGAGGTGCCGGCCACGACCGTGCAGTCCGCCACGGCTTCTTCCAATGATTGGAACTCTTTGCGGGCTTCCAGCTGGGCTTTGGCATTACAGGAAAGTTTGCGCGCATCGTCCCAATCGGTGGTTGATCGGGGTTTGACAATGGCGAGGTCGGTGATGCCGTTATTATTCATCGCCCGGCAGACCGATCCGATATTTCCGCCGAAAATCGGTTCAACGAGGACGACTCGGATGTTGTTCAGCAGGTTCATGATTCATAACTCCTGAGCAGTTCAATTTCCTTGTCCCAAATTGTTTCATCAATGGTTTCAAGGATCATGGGGATGCCGTCGAAGCGTTCGTCGGCCATGATAAATTTAAAAACATCCAGTCCCAGTAAACCCTGTTCGAGGCTGTGATGTCGGTCGACCCGGCTGCCGAGTTCTTTTTTGGAGCCGTTCAGATGCATGCCTTTCAGGTAGTTGAAGCCGACAATCGTTTCAAATGCTGAAAAGACGGATGTGCAGCTTTCCACGGTCTGGAGATCGTAGCCGGCGACAAAGGCGTGGCAGGTATCCATACAGACGCCGACGCGTGATTTATCCTCTACCTGATCGATAATTTCGGCGAGATGTTCAAGTTTGAAGCCGAGGTTGCTGCCCTGTCCGGCGGTATTTTCGATGACGGCCGTTACGCCGTCCGTTTTATCGAGGGCGAGATTGATCGACTCAGCAATGGTGGTGAGGCATTCGGATTCGGAAACCTGTTTGAGATGACTGCCGGGGTGGAAGTTGAGGCGGTCGAGGCCGAGCAATTCGCAGCGGTGCATTTCGTCGATGAAGGCCGTGCGCGATTTGGCGAGTTTTTCTTCCTCGGGATGGCCGAGGTTAATGAGGTAGGAATCGTGGGGCAGGATCTGGTGCGGTTCGAATCCATGTTCGGCGCAATTTGCTTTAAACGCCTCGATGCTTTCGTCGGTCAACGGTTTAGCCACCCATTGGCGCTGGTTCTTGGTGAACAGGGCAAAGGCATTGGCCCCGATTTCCACCGCATTGAGCACCGCGTTTTCAACTCCTCCGCTGGCGCTTACATGGGCTCCAACATATTTCATGAATTCCTGCTTTCCGTTAAAAAGCGCTAAATAAAGCATATTCAGTTCCCTCGGGAAAGCCTGTTCGGACGCGATAGCAATAGTGGAGAAAATATCGATTAAAATGAAAAAGCGTGCTTTTCCAATGTTTGGAAAGGAGAAAATTTTCGCAAAATTCTAACTAAACAGCATTTAAGGAACATGGATGGTGGGGCTCTTATACGAAAATAAGAGCTAAATGCGGAAAAGGTGAGGATTATGGGCACGTTTTTTTACGTTTTAATATTGTGTACTGGTTCGGTCATATTTACATTTTGCGGGTCTTTTAACCAAGGAAGCTAAAAAATGGATACAAGTAATTCGAATACTGAGAATATCGATTACGATAAGCAGGATTGGCTCGATGCACTCGATGAGATGCTCGAAAACGAAGGTCCTGAACGTGTTAAGGATATTCTGCATGACCTCCAGGTCGAAGCTCACCGTCAGGGCGTACGCCTCCCGTTTTCTGCCAACACTCCTTATATTAATACGATTCCGGTTGATGAACAGCCGGCGTATCCGGGCGACCGGGAGATGGAACGTCGTATTAAATCGCTTATCCGCTGGAATGCCATGGCCATGGTGGTTCGGGCCAACCGCGAAGAAGACGGCATCGGCGGCCATATTTCGAGTTATCAGTCCATTGCCACGATGTATGAAGTGGGGTTTAACCACTTTTTCCGAGGCCGTACCGATACGTTTCCTGGCGACATGGTCTACTTTCAGGGTCACTCTTCGCCGGGGGTCTACGCGCGCGCCTACCTTGAAGGCCGACTGAATGACGACCATCTGAAAAATTTCCGGCACGAGCTGCACGACGACCCCGGCCTTTCATCGTATCCGCATCCGTGGTTGATGCCCGATTTCTGGCAATTCCCGACCGTATCGATGGGGCTCGGCCCCATCACCGCCATTTATCACGCGCGTTATATTAAATATCTGGAAGACCGCGGACTCCGCGAGCCGACCGATCAGCGCGTCTGGGCGTTCCTGGGCGATGGCGAAACGGACGAGCCGGAATCACTCGGAGCGCTGAAACTTGCGGCCCGCGAAAAACTCGATAACC
Source organism: uncultured Verrucomicrobiota bacterium (assembly GCA_937141895.1). GTDB lineage: Bacteria > Verrucomicrobiota > Kiritimatiellia > Kiritimatiellales > Pontiellaceae > Pontiella. Next base: position 5,890 of record CAKZQV010000030.1, on the reverse strand, counting down.
TGACCTTTATTGTGAACTGCAATCTGCAGCGTCTGGATGGCCCGGTTTCGGGGAACAGTAAAATTATCCAGGAACTGGAAGCTGCCTTTCGCGGAGCTGGCTGGAACGTCATTAAAGTGGTCTGGGGCGACAGCTGGGATCCGCTGCTCGAAAATGATGAAAACGGCCTTTTGGTTAAACGTATGGGCGAAGTCGTCGACGGTCAGTATCAGAAATATACCGTTGAAGATGCTGCATATGTTCGGGAGCATTTCTTCAATACGCCGGAACTGAAAGAACTGGCTGAACATCTTTCTGATTCTGAGCTGAAACGCATGCGTCGCGGCGGCCATGATCCAGCGAAGGTCTACGCGGCCTACAAAAAAGCTACTGAAACCGAAGGCCGTCCGACGGTCATTCTCGCAAAAACGGTGAAAGGGTATGGTTTGGGTTCTGCCGGTGAGGGTCAGAATATTACGCACTCCCAGAAAAAAATGGGGGAGGAATCGCTTCGTGAATTCCGCACGCGATTTGGCCTGCCGATTTCCGATGAAGATATTGATGATGTGCCGTTCTATCGTCCGCCGGAAGACAGTCCGGAAATGCTCTATCTCCGCCAGCGTCGCGCGGCCTTGGGCGGGCACGTGCCGACCCGTCTGACCGACTTTACGCCGGTTGATATGCCGGCCGATAAGATTTTCCAGGAATTTGACAGCGGTTCTGAGCGCGCGGTTTCCACGACCATGGTTTTTGTGCGCGTACTTTCTAAACTGCTGTCCGATAAAAGTATCGGTAAGCTTGTGGTTCCGATCATTCCGGACGAAGCCCGTACGTTTGGTATGGACGCGTTGTTCCGTCAGGTCGGTATTTATGCTCACTCCGGTCAGCTTTACGAGCCGGTCGATGCGGATAACCTACTGTTCTATAAGGAGGCCAAAGACGGACAGATCCTTGAAGAGGGGATTACTGAAGCAGGGGCGTTCTCCTCGTTCGTTGCTGCGGGTACGGCCTATGCCAACCACGGCATCAACACGATTCCGTTCTATACCTACTACTCCATGTTCGGATTCCAACGTATCGGCGACTCGGCGTGGCTCGCCGGCGATGCGCGCTGTAAAGGTTTCCTCATGGGAGCCACAGCGGGTCGTACCACGTTGGCGGGCGAGGGCCTGCAACATCAGGATGGTCACAGTCTCGTTCTTGCCCTGACCTACCCGAATCTGGTTGCGTATGATCCGGCCTTTGCTTATGAGCTGGCGCTGATCATCAAGGACGGTATTCGCCGGATGTATGTTGATAACGAGCAGATCTTTTACTACATCACCCTGATGAACGATAACTACGAACAGCCGGCCAAACCGGAAGGCTGCGACGAAGGCATCCTCAAGGGTATGTATAAGTTCCAGTCTTCGGAAAAAGCCCAGGCGCAGATTCTTGGTTCCGGCGCGATTCTGCAGGAAGCCATCAAGGCGGCGGAACAGCTGAAGAAAAAATATAAAATCGAAACCAACGTCTGGTCGGTTACCAGCTACAAAAACCTGATTAATGACGCGCTGGATGTGGAACGTGAGCAGGTGCGTAACGGGAACAAGGATGCCAAGGCCTACATCACTGAATGTCTCGAAGGTGAAAACGGCCCGGTGATCGCGGCTTCTGACTACATGAAGCTCCTGCCAAACGCGCTGAACAAAGCCGTGCCGGGGGGTATTGTATCGCTGGGTACCGATGGCTTTGGCCGTTCTGACGGACGTCGTGCGCTACGCAGGCACTTTGAGGTGGATGCGAATGCCATCACCTTGACGGTGCTTTCCGAGCTGGAGGCGAAGGGTGAATTTGATAAGAAGAAACTCGATAAAGCCCGTAAGGATCTGGGCATCGATCTCGACAAACCGAATCCGGTAGGAGAATAAGAATCATGGCACTTGAATTTAAACTTCCAGAGCTTGGAGAAAATATTGAATCCGGAGACGTGATCAGCGTTCTCGTCGAAGTCGGTGAAGCGGTAACCGAAGGGCAGTCGCTGATCGAAATCGAAGCCGGTAAAGCGAGTATGGAAATTCCTGCTCCTGCGGCCGGTACGATTTCAGAGATCCACGTGGCGGCTGGCGATACGGTTGAAGTCGGCCAGCTGGCCTTCACGATCGATGACGGCGGTGCCGCGGCACCCGCTGCCGAAGAAGCCCCGGCTGAAGAACCCGAAGCCCCGGCCGCTGAGCCGGAACCTGCTCCTGCTGAAGAAGCTCCGGCCCCGGCTGTCGCGCCTGCAGGAGGTGGTGGAACGGTGGAGTTCGCACTTCCAGACCTTGGAGAAAATATCGAATCCGGCGACATCATCAGCGTTCTGGTTGGTGAGGGCGATACCGTTGAAGAAGGACAGTCGCTGCTCGAAATTGAAGCGGGTAAAGCGAGTATGGAAATTCCTGCCCCAACGGCCGGTGTGATTAAAGCGGTACACGTTGCCCAGGGCGACACCGTCAATGTCGGAACGCTCGCATTTACGATCGAATCTTCAGTTGCTGCTGCACCGGCTACAGCGCCGGCCCCGGAGGCTAAGCCGAAACCTGCACCGGAAGCTCCCGCACAAAAAGCGGCGGCCCGTGAACCGGAACAGCCGGTTGTGGTGCGTCCGCCGGAACCAAAAAAGTTGGAGCCGGTACAGCATAAGCGTCCAGAAAATGCAGTTTCTGCAGCGCCGAATGTGCGCCGTTTGGCTCGTGAACTCGGCGTGGATATCCATCAGGTTACCCCTTCTCGCGAGGGTGGTCGTATCAGCATGGAAGATGTGAAAAACTTTGCCAAGGGTACGATCGAAAGCGGTGGTGGCAGTGGCAAAAAGTCCAGTGTTCAGGGCGCAACCCGCGTTGAAAAAATGTCAGGCATCCGCAAAGCCACCATGAACCACATGACGCATTGCTGGACGACCATCCCGCACGTCACCCAACAGGATTGGGCGGATATTACCCACATCGACGAATTGCGTAAAAAGTTTGCCAAAAAAGCGGAGGTCCATGGGGCCAAGCTGACCGTGACGGCGATCCTCGTGAAGGTGGTGGCTTCCGCACTTAAAGCATTCCCGAACTTTAACTGCAGTATCGATACGGATAACGCGGAGATCATCTATAAGGACTTCTACAATATCGGCATTGCTGTTGATACCGATAAGGGCCTGATGGTTCCGGTGATCCGTGATGCCGATCAGAAAAATATGATCGAGCTGGCGCAGGATCTCGGCAGTATTGCTCAGAAAACTCGCGAGGGTAAGATGGGTCTTGAGGACATGCAGGGTGGAACGTTTACGATTTCCAACCTGGGTGGTATCGGCGGCACCTTTTTTACCCCGATCGTGAATTCGCCGGAAGTGGCAATTCTGGGTGTAGGTCGTGCAGTTAAGCAGGATGGCAAGATGATGATGCCGCTGTCGCTTTCCTACGACCACCGAATCATTGACGGTGCAGACGGTGCGCGCTTCATCCGCTGGATTGTGGATGCGCTTGAAGAACCGCTTCTGCTCGCCCTCGAGGGATAAGAATTAACCACGAAGACACAACGTACACTAAGCTTTGAGTGCTTAGTGGCTTTGTGGTTTAGTATGGCCATGGATTCAACCATGGCCATTTTTAATGCCAGTATCACGGTGCTGGACTATGAAACCACCGGGTCCGTTCGGGGCTTTCCGACCGAGCCGTGGCAGATCGGTATGGTATCCCTCAGCGCGGGTAAGGTTGATCCGGATTCGATGTTTGAGAGCTGGTTGAAGGTTGATCCCAATCGACCGTTTAATCCCCACGCCCCGGGGCGTCATGCCCAACTGCGCGATGAGCTGGCAGCAGCGCCGGCCCCGCAGGAATTATGGCCGTCGATTCAATCGCGCTTAACCGACTTTCCGCTCTGCGCCCACAATGTGGGAACGGAGAAAAAGTGTACCCGTTCCATGGCCCCGATGCATTCGTTTAGCCTCTGGATCGATACACTTAAGATTGCGCGAAAGGCCTGGCCGGGGTGTGCTTCCTATGCACTGGATGACCTGATCGTTCTGCTTGATCTGAAGCCGGAGATCGATTCCTTATGCAAAGGTAAAGAAGCGCACGATGCCCTGTACGATGCGGTTGCCTCTGCAAAGCTGCTGGAATACCTGCTGAGCCAGCCTGGCTGGAACGAGCTGACGGTGGGGGAGCTGGCTGGAATGTAGAACGGTGCTCTGCGCCGTTTATACACGGCCGGACCGTGCTACGCTGAGAGCATCTTTTCTGTGGTTTCCCAATCGATGCACTGGTCGGTGATGGAAAGACCGTATTCCAGGTTGTCGGAAATCTTCTGATTTCCTTCTTTGATGAAACTTTCAATCATCACCCCGGTAATCGGACAGTTATCTTTAGAGCGTTGCTCCTGGATACTATCCCAAACCTTAACCTGATTGCGGGCCACCTTGTTGGCATTCGCATGCGAACAGTCGACCATCAGCGAAGGGGCCAGCCCGGCCTCTTCCAGCTTGCAGGCCGCGTAGGTGACTTCCGGGTATTGGAAGTTCGGTCCTTTACCGCCGCGCAGGACCAGATGCGTATTCGGGTTGCCTGAGGTTTTAACCACCGCGGTATGGCCATTCTGGTCGATGCCCAGAAAACTGTGCGGGTTGCTGGCCGATTCAATCGCATTGATCGCGATTTCAATATTGCCGTCTGTGGCATTTTTAAAGCCGACCGGCATGGAGAGTCCGCTGGACATTTCGCGGTGCGTCTGGGATTCGGTCGTACGTGCGCCAATGGCGGACCAGCTGACGAGGTCAGCGGTATACTGCGGCACGATCGGATCAAGAAATTCAGTTGCAATCGGTAAACCGAGATGGGCAATGTCCAACAGCAGTTGACGTGCGGCACGCAGTCCGAATTCAACATCGGTGGAGCCGTCGAGATGCGGATCATTAATGAAACCCTTCCAGCCGATGGTGGTGCGGGGTTTTTCAAAATAGACGCGCATCACAATAAAATATTTGTCTTTAACCTGTTCAGAAAGTGCGGCGAGGCGTTTGGCATAGTCCAAGGCCGCTTTAGGATCATGGATGGAGCAGGGGCCGATCACAATCAGCAGACGGTCGTCTTCGCGATTAATAATATCGCGCACCGTTTTGCGATCGGACAGCACTTTTTCCGTGAGCTCAGCCCCGAGAGGGAGCTCTTCTTTCAGTTTTGCCGGCGTTACGAGTTTCTGTAATTCAGTTACGCGCAGGTCTTCCGTGAGATGCGTTTCGTTTTTCATAAGGAGGCGGAATTAACCACAGATGCTTAGGGATTGGAAGTCCCTTCTTGTTTGCTTTTAATGATGCGTTCCTGCCGGTCACGCAGGATTTCTTTATTGGTCCAGACGCCGTGCGGATCGCGATAGGGCAGGCCACGGGAGGTTTCCTGAATCATCCGTATTTCATGCTCGGGGAGGGGGATTTCGATGTCCACTTCGCGCATAGCCGCGAGGGTTCCGCCTCGAGCCCGGCCAACGGGATCCGTTTCGCCGACCCAGAAGCCGGCTTCCAGCATTCCCGCTCGAACCGGAATGGCGGCGCAGTAGGTCAGGATTACTGCATCCGGTTTCATGACCCGTTTGAGTTTTTTAAAGAAATCGATCGTCCAAAGCTCGGAATTTCGCTGCGTGGAAAAGGCATCGAGAAAAACGAGGTCAAAAGACGCGGGTTCAAGTTTAGTGATCGTATTCCGCGCATCGCCCCAGTGCATTTGGATGGCCGATTGTCGATTGATGATTGCCGATTGAGTGGAATAGAGATCGGACAGGATTTTTTTCCAATTACTGGAATCCGTTTCCAAGGTTTGGATATTCTGTGCGGCCGCGCCGACGACACGCCGATCCATTTCCAGGGCGGTGATTTTAAGTGGAGGGACACTGTCCTCAGTGTCCGCGGACG
>CAKZQV010000029.1 GCA_937141895.1 uncultured Verrucomicrobiota bacterium | reverse complement strand
GATCAGTATGTTTTTGTGTTTCATGGTATTTCCCTTGTTTCTGAATCTGCCGGGGCGCGGATCGAAACAGAGAAGGAGAGACGACGATTTTCAGGAAGTGAATGAGCCAAGAAAATGAGGGCATGAGAATCCCTCGCCATCCTGAGTTGAAGTGGTCTAAACCTATCGGTTTCGTATCCAGCGTGCTGTTCAGCCTCAGAACCCGCGCACCGACAAAATTTAGTTTCAACAACCTTCAGGGTCTCCCTGACAGGACGAAATGTTTTTCCAATGATTGGAAAAATCGGGGGTTAATTTAGTTGTGCCTAAGAATATGTCAACCGGTTAATGAAAATAAATCTAAATACGGGTAAGTTTCTCGTAATAAAAACGGTGCAAGGTGGTTGACGGGTTTTAGGTGGTTGGGTACTGTTTGCGCTCATTTTTGAACGAAATGGTGTTTCTAATCAAAATTAAGGAAAGGTGCTATTCATGGCTACTAAAGTTGGTATTAACGGTTTCGGCCGTATCGGACGTATGGTATTCCGCGCAGCTGCCGCTCGCGAAGACATTGCAATCGTAGGCATCAACGATCTGCTGGACGTTGACTACCTCGCATACATGCTCAAGTACGACTCAGTTCACGGCCGTTTCGCCGGTACTGTTGAAGTAAAAGACGGATCCCTCGTTGTAAACGGTTCTGAAATCCGCATCACGGCTGAACGTGACCCGGCTGCCCTCGCATGGGATGCGATCGGTGCTGAAGTTGTGGTTGAATCCACTGGTTTCTTCCTCACCGACGAAACTGCACGTAAACACATCGAAGCCGGCGCGAAGAAAGTGGTACTTTCTGCTCCGTCCAAAGATGCTACTCCGATGTTCGTTTGCGGTGTTAACACCGATTCCTACGCTGGACAGGACATCGTTTCCAACGCGTCCTGCACCACGAACTGCCTGGCACCGGTTGCTAAGGTTCTGAACGACAAGTTCGGCATTGAAAAGGGTCTGATGACTACGGTTCATGCCGCTACAGCTACGCAGAAAACCGTTGACGGTCCTTCCATGAAAGACTGGCGCGGTGGACGTGGTATCCTGGAAAACATCATCCCGTCTTCCACAGGTGCTGCTAAAGCGGTTGGCGTTGTTATTCCTGAACTGAATGGCAAGCTGACGGGTATGGCTTTCCGCGTTCCTACTTCTGACGTGTCTGTAGTTGACCTGACGGTATGTCTAGAAAAAGGCGCTTCTTACGAAGACGTTTGCGCAGCAATGAAAGAAGCTTCTGAAGGTTCCCTGAAGGGTATTCTCGGTTACACTGAAGACATGGTTGTTGCTACGGACTTCCGTGACGAAGAGTGCACGTCTGTATTCGATGCTAAAGCCGGCATTCAGCTCGACGACAAGTTCGTTAAAGTGGTGTCCTGGTACGACAACGAGTGGGGTTACTCCTGCAAAGTTCTCGACCTGATCAAAGTTATCGTTGGCTAAGTCCAAACGATTCTTCGATTCAAAAAGCGTCTCCGAAATTCGGAGGCGCTTTTTTGTTTTTAACCCGAAAGGCAAAACCTTTAGTATTTGTGTTAATATATCGAGCCGCTTCATACGCAGGGATGCACGGAGGATACAATATGCGTGAACATGGACTTTCCAAGGTGTTGATTTCCGAAGAGGAGATTGCAGAAATTGTAGGTCGACTGGGCCGGGAAATAACGGATTGCTATCGCGACTCGGACAAGGAATTGATCGTCATTGGGCTACTACGAGGATCCTTCATTTTTATGGCCGATCTCGTGCGCGAAATCCGGCATCCCATGGTGACCGATTTCCTGACCATCTCCAGCTATGGGGACCATACGGAAAGTTCAGGCGACGTGAAGGTGGTCATGGATCTGGATGAATCCATCACCGATCGCGATGTGCTGCTGGTGGAGGACATCATCGACACCGGCCATACGTTCAGCAAAGTGGTGCACATGCTCCGGGCCCGCGCGCCAGCCTCGCTTCGTATCTGCACTCTGCTGGATAAACCGTCGCGCCGAAAGGTGGATGTGGAGATTGATTTTTGCGGTATTGAAATTCCGGATGAGTTTGTTTGCGGCTATGGGCTGGACTATGCCCAGAAATACCGCAACGTTCCGTATGTCGGTATTTACTCGGGATCAACCGAGTCAGCAGACTAAAGTCCGGTTCCAACGCCAATGCTGAAGAACGGGGTCCAGTCGTCATACGCCGATTTGTTGTCCATCATGAGGTCGAACATAATCTCGGCGTAAACCCAGCTACTTTCACCCAGCGGTTGAATGTAGCCGGCGCCGGCAAAGACATAGGGCACCCATTCGCGCTCAGACCCGCCGCCAATATAGAAGAACTCATAGTTATACGTGGCGGGTTCCAGCTGGAGATAGAACTTCGGGGTCGCTTTGTATCGCCCGAAAATACTTCCGCCGTAGCTGCTGGTATTGCGGGTAGTGGCATAGCGACTGTCGCGAATGTAATTATAACGAACCTTCACACCGGTGGAAAATTTGGAGTTCACTTTGTAGCCGACCATCGGTTCGATACCGATCACCGCATAATCACCGAATGAGAGATTGATGTAACCGCCATAGAACAGGTTGTCCCGGAGGCTGCTTTTCGGTTTTGAGTCGGACGGTTTCCAGTCTTGTGATTCAGTCTTGGGTTTTGTGTTGGTAGTCTCCGCAACTCCTTCTTCAGCAGCTGCGAGTATGTATCCGGAAATTAACAGTGAGAATATAACGCCTGAAACCTTATTCATTGAACATCTCCTTATCTTGATAATCCTGTACCAGAAAAAAGCATGGCTGAAGCTGCGAAATGTTACAAAATCAAATGCACCCTAATTTCAGCCTTCGTCGATCTCTGGATTCAGTGAATGGCCATTATGAAAAAGAAAAGCTCCCTGTTCAAAACAGGGAGCTTTCTGTTCTCTGAGACTTCGTCTCAATCGATGCTGTTCAGGTTAATCACAGTGGCCGGGGCCGATTACTCCGTTATTATAGTCATCAAGCATCGAGGCCAAGGCAATAGCGGCATCCCGATCATCCGATTTTTTCGGAATGGTTCCTTTTCCAGCATAGGCTTCCAGAAGTTCCTGTGCATCCAACCATGCTTCAAGTACTTCTTCTGGAATAGAGGCACCATTCACTACATTCAGTTCCGCTGCAATGTACTGATGGGCCAGAATAATGTAGGCATTTCCGCCTTTTGGTTTTTCCCATAATGTCAACATCGCATCATGCATGGACCACAGACTCAATTCATCGGTCGGCCAATCATAAGGATGGTTTTTCCAATAGCCTATAGTGTATGTGCAACCCTGCGAAACATTTGGTTCCGCGATATCCCACGTGGTGCAGATCCATGCCAACGAAGCCGGATCCTGACCGGTGTCATCATCGATAGAGAGCATTTGAACGGTAATGTTGGTAACTCCCGCAGGTACTGACACCTCCAGCTGTACAATGTCGAGGAAGTCTCCTTCGTTTTCGAGCAGGTCTTCGGTCACTCGTGTTGTAACTCCGTCCACGGTTACATCAACGGCTGCAGGGCGGGGGGTATCGATATCGGTTACAATGAGCTGTAGATAGCCAATTCGGTCTACATTGGAGGCTTCGAAGGCCAAATCCACCGGTACCGTTTCCAGATTGTGCGTTTTATAAGCATAATCGCAATCATCCAGAATCTGAATGTTGCTGGCTGTGCCATCGTCAAGGATTACCACTAGTGACGCTCCCGCATTATGATGAGAGAAATCAAGCCCATCCACAGCAAGGATGTTGGTTTGGCCAACCTGAATCCATCCGAGATTGGAGCTGATTGAAGTGATGTCGACCCGATAGGCATCGCATGAATAGGGGTTGAGTGTTGGTCCGCCAATGTGAATCCCGGTCAATACTTCACCATTTACCATAATGGTATCTGAGTCGCCGTGACTTAGCTCGCCATTAGGATATGTGGATGGTCTGAGGGTTCTGCCGCCCCAATAAAGCAAAACCTGAGCAATGTCGGTATCTGATGGTATTGCGATCTCAATCTGTCCGGGTTGAGCTTCATGCAAACCCGTTCCTTCGACCACAATATATGATCCATTTGCAATGGGAATGCTCGGGAGTCCGAGTTCTTCTGTTCCATCGGCGGTTGCCTGATTCACCGTGAAGGTTGAAGCCAATGCGGCGCAGACTACGCCACACATCATACTACGTATTGACTTATGTCTCTTCATTTTTCCTCTCCTACTCT
>CAKZQV010000028.1 GCA_937141895.1 uncultured Verrucomicrobiota bacterium | reverse complement strand
CGATGTGTTCCAACCATTGGAAAAAAGTCGGTGTCTTTCCTCAAAGTGTTCCCCTGCAAAGCGTGAATATTAACCTAAGGAGAGACCCATGAGTAAACTGGAAACCAAGTGCCTGCACGCCGGATACGAGTCGGTAGAGGGAACCACCAAGTCACATGCCGTTCCGCTGTATCGTACAGCTGCTTACCGTTTTGACAGCACTGAGCATGCTGCAAACCTCTTCACACTGAAAGAGCTGGGTAATATTTATACCCGTCTTATGAATCCGACCAACGACGTGCTCGAACAGCGCGTTGCGGCGATGGAAGGCGGCGCTGCGGCCCTCGCTCTTTCCTCCGGCACCAGCGCGGTGTTTTACAGCATTATCAACCTGGCAAAATCGGGCGATGAAATTGTATCGGCCAACAATCTCTACGGCGGAACCTACACCCAGTTTAACGACATCCTGCCGGGCATGGGCATTAAGGTTAATTTTGTTGATCCGACCGATCCGAAAAACTTTGAGGCGGCCATTAATGAAAAAACCAAAGCCGTTTTCTGCGAAACAATCGGCAACCCGGCGCTCGGACTTACCGACATTCAGGGCATTGCCGATGTGGCCCATGCGCATGGTCTTCCGCTGATCGTGGATTCCACCTTCACGACCCCCGCCCTGTTGCGTCCGCTGGAACACGGCGCAGATATTGTGGTGCACTCCCTGACCAAATGGATGGGCGGCCACGGAACGGGCATTGGCGGAATCGTGGTCGACTCCGGAAAATTTGACTGGACCACCGGCAAGCATCCGCTCCTGTCTGATCCAGAACCGAGCTACTGGAACGTCAGCTTTGCAAACGATCTCGGCGATCTGGCTCCCCTCGCCTACATTCTGCGCATGCGTCTGATTCCGTTGCGCAACCTCGGAGCGTGCATTGCTCCGGATAACGCCTGGATGGCCCTGCAAGGGATCGAAACACTGCCGCTGCGCATGGAGCGTCATTCTGAAAACGGGCTGGCCGTGGCCGAGCACCTGAAAACCAGCGATAAAGTCGAGTGGGTTAAATATGCCGGTTATGACAAAAAGGCATCGAAGTACCTGCCGAATGGCGCGGGCGGCATGGTCGTCTTTGAAATCAAAGGCGGCGAAGAAGCCGGCCGTACATTTATTGAAGCCCTCGAGCTGTTCTCGCATCTGGCCAACGTCGGTGATGCGCGCAGTCTGGCGATTCATCCGGCCAGCACCACGCACTCGCAGCTTAACGAAGAACAGCAGGCCGGAGGCGGAATTACGCCCGGTCTGATCCGTCTGTCAGTCGGCATCGAAAATATCGATGACATTCTGGCGGATATCGATCAGGCGCTGGCCCAGTCATAGAAATTGCACGACCGGCCGTCCCGGAAACGGGACGGCCAAAAAGGAATACCATGGAAGTTAGCACACAGTTTTTCACCTACGGCGAAGACGCCGAATCCAAACTCCTGTTGCACGATGGACAGGATTTCGGCCCGGTCACTCTTGCCTACGAAACCTTTGGAACTTTAAACGAGAAGCGCGACAACGCGGTGCTGGTATTTCATGCCCTTTCCGGTTCTCAACACCTTGCCGGCATGAATCCGGAAGTTCCGGGTGTGGGTGAGCGCTGGGATGTTTCGTGTCAGACCGGGTGGTGGCAGGACTTCGTCGGCCCGGACAAGGCGGTAAATACCGATAAGTTTTTTGTAATCTGTGTCAACTACCTCGGCGGATGCTACGGATCTACCGGCCCCTCCTCCATCAATCCGGAAACCGGCAAACCGTATGGCGGTGATTTTCCTCAGGTTTCATTCGGCGATATTGTCGATTCACAGCTGCCGTTGTTCGATGAGCTGGGCATTACTAAATTCCATGCGGCGATCGGCTCTTCGCTGGGCGGTATGATGGTGCTGAATTTTGCGACGCGTTATCCCGAAAAGGTCGATCGTGTCATTCCGGTAGCCACCGGTCTTGAATCCACCACCCTGACGCGCGTCCACAACCTCGAGCAGATCCTCGCCATTGAAAATGACCCAAACTTCTGCAATGGACATTACTATGATGGTCCGCCGCCACTGCGCGGTCTGGCGCTGGCGCGCATGATTTCGCATAAAACGTTTGTTTCGCTCCATCATATGGAAGCACGCATGACCGATAAGTGCGAACAGGATCACGACGAGTTTTCGTGGTACAAAATTCGGACACCTCTGGAATCCTACATTCTGCATCAGGGCCGAAAATTTTTACGGCGGTTTGATGCCAACACCTATTTGCAGCTGATTTCAGGATGGACCAATTTTAATCTGGCGCACGATATGGGCTGTGCCGATTATGACGAAGTTTTTTCCGACTGCGCACATCAGGAATACTTGGTGTTCAGTATCGATTCGGATTGCTGTTTTTATCCGGAAGAGCAGGAGCACCTGCGCGATGCCCTGAAGACAGCCGGCATTCAATCTGAATATGTTTCCGTATCCTCGGATAAAGGACACGATTCCTTCTTGCTGGAACCGGAGTTCTATACGGAACCGATTAAAACCATGCTGGAAAAATAATGGTCCGGCGGGTTTAGCTTTTCTTTGGACGCAGGCGCGGCGAGAGAATAAGAATCAGTAATCCAGTCAGTATACCCGGCATGCCTTCATAGATCATTCCATTCCATCCGGCCCAGCGCCAGAGCAAGGCCACCGCGAGGCCGCCCAAAAGTGCCCCGACCGCTGTTTTGTTTGAAGGCTTTCCACCGAAGCACAGATAGATCAGCAGGGGCGCAAAGGCACTTGCTAAACCAGACCACGCCATAATCACCAGGCTGAATACGCTTTGCTTATTCAAAATCGCCCAGCCCAGCGCCAACAGCGTAATCAGAACCGTGGTCGTTTTCAGGATCCAGGTTTTTTCAATGTTGTGCGGAAGCAAATCATGCGTGACAGCGGATGAGCAACTGAGAACGACCGAGTCCGCCGTGGACATTGTGGCCGCAAAAACACCCGCCAGAATCAGACCGACCAGAAACGGCGGCAACAATTCCTGCGCCATCATCGGCAAC
>CAKZQV010000027.1 GCA_937141895.1 uncultured Verrucomicrobiota bacterium | reverse complement strand
CGCTAGCCGATTTTTCTGCAGGGGGTGCGACCAGTACCGTCATAAATACGACCAGCGGGATATCTGGATTCGATACCAACCTTGTAAATACAGTTGTCCAAACGTCTGGCAATACAAACACAGTAGGACGAACTACATTTTCTGGATTTAATCTATCGGGGAACGAACTCGCCCTGACTTTCAACACAGCATCCCTCGCCGAATATTGGGGGGCCACGAATGGTCCCTTTGGCGGGCTCGCTTCGGAGCTGGAAACACTCGTCACCCCGGAAATGAATATTCAAATTAATAATCTGGGGGCTGACGAATCCGGCGCACGGGTTGAACAGACCTATTTCACCACGCTGAACACCTTTCAGACGGCGAAACAGGGCCTGGATGCCGCCGTGGGTCTTTCGTTATCGCGCGGTACTGAGTTCCGCGAAAAGCTTCTCCTGCCCAAAGGTACGCAGGGCCCGAAACTTGAACCGCAGAATGACTGGCGCTTCTGGCTTAAATATTACGGAAACTTCTATTCAAAAGACACCGATGGCCTGAACCCGGAATATGATGCCACCCTGCACGGCGGCGTGCTGGGCATGGATAAAAGTTTCGGAAACCTCCTGTTTGGAATAAGTGGCGGCGCCGGTAACTACAAGATTGATTCGGATTATAATGCCGAACAAACCATGAATGCCTTTCAGGGCGCAATTTACTCCACCTATGGCGCCGGCCACTCCTACCTAGATCTCGGTCTCGCCTATGGATTTAACGATGTGACATCCAAAACGGCCGATCCATTTATTCTGGAAGGCGAATTTGATACACACCTCGTCAGCGCCCATCTGGGCGGCGGAATTGGATTTGAACTTCCAAAGATTGGAACGGTACTCACACCAGAAGCCGCCGTCCGGTATACCCTGTATCAGCAGGAAGCTTACACCGAAACCGGCACGGCGGCCGTGCCCCGCTCTTTCGACGAATTCGATAGCGACTCCCTCGTCGGTATCATTGGACTTAATGCGGCCATGCTGAACACTACCTCGCTTAAAACGTTCGGATTTAAGATCGATGGCCGGGCCCACTGGATGCGGGAATTCAACCCAGAGCCTGGCGAATTGAACTACCAGTTGGTCGGAGGGGCAAATGAATACGCCATGATCTATCCCTTCCTCGATGAGGATACGATCCGCCTCGGTGTGGGATTCACCTTCTTCAACACCGGGAAGAAGGCCATGAAAAATGTGCTGTTGCGCCTCGATTTTGATGAGTTGTTCGGCAAAGACTTCAACTCACACAATCTTTCGGCCAAAGCCATCTGGGCCTTCTAAAATGCGACCAACCGATAAAAGAACCCCGCCTGATTTCAGACGGGGTTTTCTTTTTCCAGCGTTTGGAAAATTCCAATCATTGGAAGTTTCCAATGGTTGGAACTACTGAGCTTCGAACTTAGTGACGGCCGCCGCAACAAAATCCTTGAACAGCGGATGCGGATCGACTGGCTGGGATTTCAGTTCCGGGTGCGCCTGAGTGGCGACATACCACGGATGATCTTTGAGCTCGACCATTTCGACCACGCCGATATTGGGATTGATTCCAGAAAGGATGAGCCCCTTTTCTTCGAGCTGTTCTCGGTAATTATTGTTTACCTCATAGCGGTGGCGATGGCGCTCAGATACCTTTTTCGACCCATAAGCTTCGAAGGCTTTCGTACCTTCTTTAAGGTCACACGGGCAGGCGCCGAGGCGCATGGTGCCGCCCTTCTCAATCACATCCGTCTGCTCTTCCATCAGACAGACCACCGGATGCTCGGTTTTTACGCCGCGCTCTTCGTCAAACTCGGTGGTATGCGCACCGGTCAGCCCACAGACATTCCGGGCAAATTCAATCACCGCGCACTGTAGGCCGAGGCAGATTCCAAGGAATGGAATATTATTTTCGCGCGCATATTGCGCCGCGCGGATTTTACCTTCCATTCCGCGGGAACCAAAGCCGCCCGGAATCAGAATACCGTCAACGGTGTCGAGCACGGCCGGATTATCTTCAATATCTTCCGCAGCCACTTTTACGGCGTCAATTTTATACCCGGCCGCATAACCGCCATGGAACAGCGCTTCATAGATAGATTTATAGGCATCCTGCAGTTCGGAATATTTTCCGACGACCCCGATACGTACCGTCCCCTTCGGATGGCGGATCGTATCGATCAGTTTTTCCCAGGCCGTCAGCGGCTTGGACGGTCTTGCAATGCGGAAACGGTTGAGAATAATTTCATCCAGCCCGGCGCGGGAAAGCACCAGCGGGATTTCATAAATGGAAGTTTCCACGTCTTTTTCAACAATCACACAGTCGCGCGGCACGTTACAGAAGAGGGAAAGTTTGTCGAGATGCTCGCGCTCCAGATCAACTTCGGTACGGCAGACGAGTACGTCGGGCATAATGCCGATTTCGCGCAACTTGGCCACACTCTGCTGCGTCGGCTTGGTTTTGACCTCTTTCGCCGCCGCAATGTAGGGAACATAGGTTAGGTGAATGAACATGGAGTTGTCACGCCCCACTTCCAGCGCCAGCTGACGTAAAGCCTCGAGGAAGATCAGGCCTTCAATATCACCGACGGTTCCGCCGAGCTCACAAAGAATAATATCCGGTTTATCGGCCTCCAGCGCCCGGATTCGATCTTTGATTTCATTCGAAATATGAGGAATCAGCTGAATCGTGCCGCCGAGATAGTCGCCGCGACGCTCTTTGTGCAGGACATCCCAGTAGACACTGCCCGCCGTAATATTACTTTTCTGCGAGGTTGGCGCCCCGGTGTAGCGCTCATAATGGCCCAGATCGAGATCAGTTTCAGCCCCGTCGTCGGTCACATAGACCTCGCCGTGCTGGTAGGGGCTCATGGTGCCGGGATCCACATTTAGATATGGATCCATCTTGAGCATGCGGATATTAAGCCCGCGGTTAATCAGCAATCGGCCGACAGAGGCGGCGGTGATGCCCTTCCCTAAAGAAGAAACGACGCCACCGGTGATAAAGAGGTATTTAGCCATGAATTTGTCCCATATTTCTGGTGCTGGAATGTTTAAAAAATACGGGAGAAGAATCTATCCGCTTTCCCCCACCCCCTGAAGCCTAAAATCCAACTATTGGAAAAAAGCCCGTTTTCCATTGTCTGGAACCGCTCAAAACTCAGGGAACTTGTTTGAAATCCACCCCCTTCACCTGTAAATTGGCCGAATATTTTTTGGGGTGGAATGTCCCCCTATTTAACTCGGAGCATCATAGAATGGAATTTTTCAAGAACATGGCCGTCATCGCCCTGCTGATTACGGTCGCCTCCGCACAGGCTCAGCAGCTGAAATTGAACGACCCCAATGGCACGAATGCGGTCATTTCCTCAGCAAAAACGTATTCCCGAATTATCATTGGCCAGGACCAACCAAACAACGCCCTTGAAATCACAACAGGAGGCCAAGCCAATGTCGACTCGTTGGTGGACATCGGCCAGCAGCTAGGCGCCACCAACAGCAGCCTCGTGGTTGGAAACGGTGGGCTTATGGTGATCGGCGAAGTGAACACCAACAATCTGCCGGTCAGCGGCATTGTGGTGGGCGACTCCGCAGGAACCGGAGATTTAAAAGTCGGCTTCGACTCCAACGTGGAAACGGACCATCTGGTGGTGGGCGCCGGAGCGGATGAAACCGGGCGCGTGGCTGCGCGTAATGGCGGCGATATCATCGTCGCCGACACCTTGGTGATTGGAACAACCAATAATTCCGGAAACGCATTAACCATCGATGATGAGAGCTCCCTAACAATCTCCGAGACTGCAAATCTGGAAATTAACAATGCCACCGGCGCCACCGATGATCTAAATAATCTTACCATTAAATCCGGCGGTTCCCTGCTCGTTAAGGGCGATGTTGATGCATCCGCACTATCATCATCCGAAGGTGTTATTTTTGAGTCCCGGGCCACACTCGGCGTGGGCGGAACACTTACGACGAAGAACAACTCGATCAATAACGGTTTTTATGTCCTGCTCGACAACGCGCTTTCAACCAACCATACCGCCCAATGGTCCGCCGACTATATGGATATAGGCACCTCCACCAGTGATAACTCATTGATTGTTCGTAATGGAGCAACAGCACGTTCAACCAACGATGTCAGCATTGGAACCGATAGCACTGCACAGAAGAACATTCTCCG
>CAKZQV010000026.1 GCA_937141895.1 uncultured Verrucomicrobiota bacterium | reverse complement strand
ATTCGCTTGAGGATATATTTAATCATCCGTCTGCCCCGCCATGCCCAGCTTGTTGTCGCCGTACGACTCGAACCACTGTTTCTTAAGTTTCGGATTTACCCGCCAGTATTTACTCATACCGTACGGATAGTCGTGTGGAACATAGTTTTCGATCCACCCGTGTTTTACTGAAAAACTCATAGGCTGGAACTGGAAAATCCAGGGGGCGTCTTCTACAATAATATTCGCCATTTTTTCGTAGAGTTCCGTGCGCTCCGGGGTATCGGGCATCACGCGGATTTTTTCATAGAGGCGATCGATCTCGGCGTTTCGATAGTTGGAATGATTGGGACCGGGCGATTCGTTCTTGCTATAGAAAAGCTGTAGAAAATTTTCGGCATCCGGATAGTCCGCCACCCAGGCCAGCCGAAAGGTCTGCGCCTGCCGGCGGTTCATTTTCTCAATAAAAGCCGGCCAGGTATTGTAGTTGGCCTTCAGCACGACACCGATTTTTTCAAACATATCCGCCAGCAGTGCCGTGGACTGCCGCGTATTGGAATCCGCACTTCCGAGCTCAATATTAATCTCCAGACGACGACCGGTGGACTGATCAATACCATCCGGATAACCCGCCTCAGCCAGAAGACGTTTGGCTTTCTCCAGGCTGAACCGATACGGCGACGGCTCCTTCAATTCTCCAGCCAGCGGCGACGGAATGGGACCTTCAACCGGATAAAGACGATTATTCATAAACTGGTTCATGACATCGAATTCGTAGGCACAGCTCAAGGCCTGACGCAATTTACGATTTCTCTCATTCTGAACCGGATCCGCGACCTCGCCCACAATAGGGTCATCCCAGTTAAAGCCCAGATAGTAGACCGCGGTGTAGGGCGAAGAAATGAGCTCAATATTTCGATTTTCCAACGAAGAATTCAGACTTTTATCCGGCATGACCACGGCGTCCCAGTTATCCGGAGAAATGGAAGAGGACCCCATCTGCCCAGCCAGAAACATCATCCACTCTGTGGTCGAGTCATCAATGACGTACTGAATAATCCGGTCATTAAAAGGAATCGATTTCCCGGCATCCTCCAACAGCCCAGTCTCGACCTGTTCAGGCAAGCCGTTGGTGGGATAGGTCTCCACGCGTCCGGTTTCCGCCCATTTCGGACTGCGGTAAAATTCAATCCTTGAATTTCGGCGCCATTCCACCAGTTCATAGGGGCCGGTTCCCACCGGATGATTTACAATTTCTCTCCCATAGTATTCCACCGCTTCGTGTGGAACCGCGAAGGCATAGTGCATGGCCAGAATGTAGAGCAACTGCGGATAAGGCTCCAACAGTGCAATTTCCAATGTGTAGTCATCCAGCGCCTTCAGACCCTCAACTTCCATGCCATAGTCGGTCGGCTCTTCGCCCTTGGACGCATCATGAAAATCGTTGATTCCTTTAATCCGGTTATTGAAGACCCAGAAGCCGGACGAGGCGTTTTTCACGTCAGCAACGCGTTTGAACGAGTAGATAAAATCTGCAGCCTTTAGCTCACGGCCCTTGCCATCAGGAAAACAGGGGTTGTCGTGAAAGTAGATGCCCTTCCGGATTTTGAAGGTATAGATCAGACCATCTTCGGAAACCTCGGGCATAGATTCGGCCAGAGCCGGAATTACTTTATAAGGACGAGCGAGATAATCGTATTGCAACAAACCTTCATAGATTTTGGAAATCGCTTTGGACGAAGAAACTTCTCCGCTGATGCCCGGATCCAGCCCACGTATGCGCGAGGTCTGACCATATAGCACCGTCTCCCCGGGCTTTTCCGGAAAGCGGCTCTCCTTTTTTCCACATCCACAAAACAAAAGACTCCCCGCAAATACCGCAAACGCGATTTGGAGGAGCCTTTGTGCTGGAGGAATAAACCCCATTAAGTCAGATACTTACCCTGTTTATTCCGCTGCCGAAATGGGCGTTTCCACAGCGGGAACTTCAACTGGAGCGACCTGAATCGGCGGAGCTTCGGCCGGAAGTGTTTCAACGGCCGGAGTACCCATATCCAGAAGCGGTGCTTCCTGAGCAGCTGGCGCTACCGGATCGCTCTGAACCTGATCCATGAGCGTTACATCTTTCTGGGCGAACAAAACACCCAGTGCCAGGGAACAGCCCATGAACACAATACCGAGAATGACGGTGGCTTTGGAAAGCACATTACCTGCACGCGCACCGAAAAGGGATTCGCCGGCCCCGCTGCCAAAAGCCAAACCGAGCCCTTCGCTTTTTGATTTCTGCATCAAGACCAGACCGATCAGCAGCAGACAGCTGAGAACCAGTACAACAATTAAAAGTGCTTTGAGAACTAACATATTTATTCCTTTATCTCTTTTTGGTCAGAGGTCGAAGGTCTTCCAGACCTTGGAACATTTGGCCCATCGACCTCAGACCGGCGGTCATACCGCCATTACATGCCGGCTTTGACAATCCCAGCAAAGGATGTCGCATCCAGCGCAGCGCCGCCAATCAGGCCGCCGTCGATGTCCGGCTGGGACAACAGTTCCGGAGCGTTACCCGGCTTCATGGATCCGCCATACTGAATACGAACCGCTTCAGCCGCTTCAGCACCCACCATATCCTTAACGATTCCGCGGATAAAGGCGTGTACATCCTGTGCCTGCTGTGAAGTAGCAACTTTACCGGTTCCGATCGCCCAGACCGGCTCATAAGCGATAACCAGTTCGGTGTAGGCATCAGCCGATACATCTTTAAGACCTTCGCGAACCTGGACTTCAACCACTTTTTCCGTATTGCCGGATTCGCGATCTTCGAGGGTTTCACCCACACAGAGGATCGGGCGCAGGTTCTTTTCGAGCGCCTTGACGACCTTCTTGTTGATCCAAAAATCGTTTTCCTTGTAGTACTCGCGGCGTTCGCTGTGGCCGAGGATGACGTAGCGGACGAAGAGTTCCTTGAGCATGGAGTGGGAGATCTCGCCGGTGTAGGCGCCATCGTCTTCGGAAGACATGTTCTGGGAACCGACGGCGATCAGGGTTTCGGAAACCACATCGCTAACGGACTTCAGAGCGGTGAACGGAGGGCAAATCACGACATCGACATCCTTGCAGTCGGCCAGGTCGAGCTTGACGCCGTTGGCGAGCTCAACCGCCTCTTCGATGGTTTTGTTCATCTTCCAGTTGCCGGCAATAATCTTCTTTCTCATCAAACAATCTCCGTTTCGGTGAAATTCAGCGGGGTTCTCCCGTTTTCGTTCAAAAAATGAAGGAGGAATCTAGCGAACCGCAATGGATTAGGCAAAGGCGAAATCATGGAAAAGAACCGGATTTGTAGCGCGAATCCGCACTAATTCCCACTAAGTTCTTTCCCTGGCTCGCGGATTAGTGCTGATTAGTATGGATTAGTGGCAAAAAGGGCTCCGATATGCAGAAAAAACTCTTCCTCATCGACGGTATGGCGATCATCTACCGCGCTTATTTCGGCTTCATCAAGAGCCCGCGCATCAACTCCAAAAATACCGCCCGTTCCGCCGCCCTCTCCTTGA
>CAKZQV010000025.1 GCA_937141895.1 uncultured Verrucomicrobiota bacterium | reverse complement strand
AGCAGGTCCTTTAGGTTTTTGTCCGCCTCCGAGCACGTAACGTTCACCTTGTTCTGATGGGCGTCCAGCTCCTGCTGGGTCGCGGGAAATGCAACCACGGCGAGATCGTGATAAAAGGATTGGCGAACCCCTGGCCGCGGCAGGGTCACCGGACCGCCCGAAACCACCGTTTCGCTCCAGACCACTTTTTTCATGGCATCCTCCGGCGTCACCCACGGGCCGCCGCTCGAAGACCAACCGTCGCAGTTATGCAGTCCGATGGTCAAACCAAGCCGCTCCGCCTCTTTGGCTCCAGCCACCAAAATTTCGCGCCACGCCGGAGAGTTAAACGTTTCGGCTCCTTTCGGAATCGATTTGCTAATGGAAAAGATCAGCGCACCGCCCACCCCGGCATCGGACAAACGTTGAAGGTCTTTCTCCAACCCGACCTTGGAAGCATTGCCATTCATCATATGCATCCAGGTCATTGGCTTCGCAGCAGCCGGTGGATTCACAAACGCCTCCGGTTGCAGCTCGGCGCGCACTGCAGAACCGCAAAACAATGCGAGCAGCGTTACGATTTCAATTGGTTTTTTCATAAACATCATTCTCTCTCCAATACGATGCGGTTTTCCTGCACCAGCCGAACAGGCCCAAGTAGACCTGATGGCAACAAGGTGCGGTCTTTGCGATAAAAGTTTGCGGTCGTAAAGGTTGACCGCGGCCCCTCGGGCATCGGTTCGTTGTTGACGTACCACCGAGGCATCGGTCCTTCGGTTACATATTTTCTGTATTCATATCCCGATGTGTCCTCAAGCGACTCGTCGCCGATTAAGCGGTTAGCCCAAAGGTTCGTCACCCGAATCTCGATTCGGTTTTTACCGGCCTTCACCTGATCGGTCACATCGATTGTATAGGGAGGCTTCCAGAGAACACCGGCGTTTTCACCGTTGATGATCACCTCTGCGGCAATGTTTACTGTGCCCAAATCGAGAAAAACGCGTTTATCATCCGCCAACCAGTTTTGGGTAACCGGCAAAATAGTACGATACGTTCCAGTTCCTGAGAAATGTTTGATGTCGTCGCGCTCATGATCTTTCCAATCGGTGAGTGTGTTGAACGTCACTACCTTATCGCCCTTGAGTCCGGGGCCGTCGAATTCGACTTTCCATTCTTGATTGATGGCAATCGGCGATTGCTGTTGTTTAACCATGATCTCGATATTTTTTCCTGATGCCAGCTCGATGTTGTGCAAGCCGACTTCTTTAGCCATCAGCTGCATTTTATTTTCTTCATTCAAAACGACGCGACCGGATGCTGGAGTGACGTTGACCACGGGATCAATAGCCGCGGAGTTTTCACGAAAAACCACGAAGACCGATCCATTTGGATCCAGATCAATGGCCAGATTGGTTCGTCCATCTTTCTGCGTAAACTGTGCCTGCCGCTCAATGCGTCCTGTGTCGGGATACCATAACTCAGGAATACGTCCATCTACACGAAAGGAGCAGTTTAAGCGTTTGGCTTCTTCTTCGCGATGATAGACGAAGTAAAGATCGTCCTCGCCAATCTTACGATGCGCAAAGTTGGCGTCAGGAATTTCCTCGACGATCAGATCTTTTTCCAAGGATAGGGATTGGTAATCCTCAGGAAAATAAGAGCCGGGAATAATGCGTCCCTTTCCCACGGGGTTCGGTTTTCTCCCATTGCCCCACAGTTGGTCAGCCAAGGCCTTGAACTCATCGCTCTTTT
>CAKZQV010000024.1 GCA_937141895.1 uncultured Verrucomicrobiota bacterium | reverse complement strand
TAGCTTGCGCGATCTCCCGTACCCGTCGCCCAGGTTGCACCATTGATTGAGCCATTCTCGCTTCCGGCTGTATCCGCGGTTGTGGTTCCGGATCCTTCATCAAATGTCCAATGATGAACCGGTGATGTACCTGCCAGTTGGGTCGCGGTCGTAAATACCCAGCTGGCCGAATCCGATATCCCCGCCCAGGCGTTGTCGGACAAATCAGCAACCGCTCCCGCAGGTATGTTCACATAATAATCGGTTGCCAGAGCAAAGCTCGAAGGCGGATTGATGGTTATGGTGTCTCCTGCAAAAGAGACGTTGCCGGAGGTGACATCAATCGTCTGCACCACGCTATTATTACTGGCGAGGTGAATGGTGATGTTTCCGGTTCCGGCCTTGACCTCCTCATCAAACGTAAGTGAAAGCACGGATGACGGCGAAACGTTGGTGGTTCCATTGGAAGGAACCATACTGGTAACCGCGGGAGGGGTGGTATCCGGGATGGGAATGATAAATTCAGCTCCGGTCAGCGACAGCGCAAAGCGGTAAAACTTCTGCGACTGCAGTGTTTCGGACACGGCCACGAGTCCGTCCAGGTTGTCATCATCGCCGACATCCACCCATTCGTTGGTCAGGTTCGATGAGGTCTGTACCCGCACAGGCTGTCCTTTGATTCCCATATCGACCGACGCATGAACCTGGTTATCAAGAATCCGGATTTCTGTTTCCACGACGGAATCGGCATAATTGCCGTGTAGCGCCTGGAACGGAAGATCATAGTCGGCCGCATCCCATGTATTGCCTTCAAGCAAACCGGTGTAATACATTTTCCCATCGCCATAGCCGCCCGCTGAATTATACGGAATCACATAGCCGCCGTTGGGTTGACTGGACGTTTTAAGCAGAAAACCAAGGTGTTGCCCAGCGGAGACCGGAATCGGCGAGTCAAACGGGAACAGGCACCAGCGCAAACCATTGGTAAAGACCGGCTCCGGAACAACGGTAACTTGAGAGAGCAGCATACCCAGCGGCGCCTGACTTCCATCAAGTTCACGAAGCTCCAGCGTCATGGTCTGGTTCGTATCCACCTGTTGAAACGGCACTTTGATACCGGCCAGATAGGAGCTGGTCTCAACCGCAAAGGTTTGTCCCAGATCAGCAGGAATATCCGCTGAGTCCGTGCCTTCCGTCTGGGCAGCCTGCACGCCCCAGTCCATGTCTTTCGGCTCATTATACCACGCATTCAACTGGGCCAGCAGGTCAGCGGTACGTGTTGGCTCTGAGCCGGAAAGCTCATTGGTTTCAAATGGATCCACTGGATCGCCGGTGGAGGCATCATACAGATGAAAGAGCTCCTTGGATCCGTTCGGATAAAGCAGCAGCTTCCAACCGTCTTTTCTTATGAAAGTAGCCTGCAGTGTTTGAGCCGGTTCCTCGAGACTGGCCATATCATGCGCGTACACATCGCAATAGATGGCATCGCGCGCATCCACGGCCGCAAGATCCATCAGGTTTACGCCGCGCTGTTCGGGAGTAGGCTGGAGATCAACCGCAGCCAAAGCCGTCGTAACCATGTCGATTACACTGACCGGTTGTGTGACAATCTGCGGCTCGAGGGCTCCCCCGGCCTTAATCTTATCAGGCCAATGCACCAGAATCGGTGTACGTACTCCACCCTCATAATGGCTGCGCTTAGAGCGTGGCGCGTATGCGCTGGCATTATCCTTGGTAATCCAGCCATTGTCGCTGATCAAAATAATCATCGTATTATCAGCAATGCCAGCAGCGTCGAGATGATCGAGTATGGCTTCAATACCTCCG
>CAKZQV010000023.1 GCA_937141895.1 uncultured Verrucomicrobiota bacterium | reverse complement strand
GCCATCGAATTTTGCCGACTGGTTGTCCTGCACCATGGCAATGCCGCCATATTCCTTGATCGCCCGGATTCCGAGGGCGCCATCGCTGCCGGTGCCTGAAAGGATAATTCCGATGGCATTCTTCTCTTTGTCCTGAGCCAGCGAGCGCAGGAAAATATCGATAGGCAAATTGAGGCTGCCGTCCGGCACATGTGCGGAAAGCATGAGTTGGCCATGGTATATCGTCATGTTCATGCGCGGCGGAATAAGATAGATATGGTTCTTTTCCACCTTCATCCCATGTTCAACGCGATGGATCGTCATCCGCGTAAACCGGGCAAGGATTTCATCCATCAGGCTTTTGTGATCCGGCGAAAGATGCTGGATGATAACGAAGGCCGCGCCGGGTTCAGGAACCATTTCTTTGAAAAATTCCTGAAGAGATTCCAGTCCGCCCGCAGACGCACCGATCCCGACAACGGGAAAATCAACATCAGTTCCAGAATCCTCGGAGGAGTTCTTTCCGGGTGCGTTATTCTCTTGGTTTTGCGGTTCTATCATCTCAGATATCCCTATTTATTTACATGGGCACCACTGTATTTGCAGATAAAGACCGATATATGAATTATTCAAATAAAATATAGGTATTAAGTTAATGCGTAATCAAAATCCATCAGCTCGTTGATCGTTTTCCTAGCTCAATGGACCGTAAAAAGACAGAATATATAAGAAAAAATAGAGCATGCTTATTTTTTTGAGAGTAGCTCATCAAATTGAATTAGAATTACGCCATTCCAGGTGTCTCTGTCGCGCAGATCAGTTCAAAATACCGGACTTATCGGGTTGGTGCTGGATTTCCGATTTCGCGCAACTTTATCTCTGGGCTGTTTCAGTTTTGATGTTCAAACAGCCTCACGATATGTTTTACCTCTCACATCTTCCGCGGACATGCCGACGTGCAGCATGCGCGTTCTATTAAGAACGACGGCATACGGATCATGATATTTAGACAAGGTCTAAATGGATCATTCAGCGGGGTTGCGGTAAACAGGTACGCCACTGCATAATTAGGGGCACTATGGCAGATATCATTAAAATTTCAGACGCAACGGCACTGGCGATGCACTCGCTGGTCCATCTGGCGCTACAGCCGGAGGGGCAGTCGACGACTTCGCGGATTGCGGACGTCTTTGAGGCTTCGCGGCATCATCTGGCTAAGGTGCATCAGAAGCTGACGCGCGAGGGTTATATGATTTCCAGCCGCGGTCCGGCGGGCGGCGTGGCATTGGCAAAGGGGGCCGACGAGATTACCTTGTTGGAAATTTATGAGCTCATGGAGGGCGCCATGCTTTGCCAGCCGTGCCTCTTTGGTAAAGAGATGTGCCCGCGAAATAATTGTGTTCTGGGCGCGCTGCTGCCAGGACTTGCCCGGCAAGTACGAGACTATTTTGAAAAAACTACGATTGCGCAACTGGCGCAGGAATCGAACTGGGGACATTAGATGAATATCGAATTAAAAGAAGGCATCAATTGGGTGGGCTATATCGACTGGACGGTCCGTGATTTCCACGGCTATAAGACCGAAAGCGGTTCCACCTATAATTCCTACATGATTGAAGATGAACAAAACGCGGTAATCGATGGCGTGAAAGCGCAGTATGCGGAATATCAGATCAAACGAATGGCGGCCCGCGTGGGGCTGGAGTCGATCAAATATATTGTCTGCAACCATGCGGAGCCGGACCATTCCGGCAGCCTGCCGGAGCTGATGAAGGTCTGCCCGAATGCGGTGATGGTCTGCAACGCCAAATGTAAAGATACGCTGGAAAAGCATTTTGATACTGCAGACTGGGAATGGCAGATCGTGGATGATGGCGATTCCATTTCGCTGGGGAAACGCACGCTGACCTTCCTCAATACGCCGATGGTTCATTGGCCGGAATCGATGTTCTCCTACGTGCCGGAAGAAAAACTGCTCTTTTCCATGGATGCTTTCGGCCAGCACTTTGCCACGGCGTTTCGTTTTGACGATGAAGAGCCGCTGGACGTCATTCTTCAGGAAGCAAAAGCCTACTATGCAAACATCGTGATGCTCTACGGCCGGCCGATTTCCCAGACGCTGAAAAAAGCGGCGGAGCTGGAGATCGAAATGATTGCCCCGAGTCATGGGGTGATCTGGCGCAGTCATATTAAGGAAATTCTCGAAGGCTATCAGAAATGGGTGGTCTGCAAGCCGGAGCCCAAGGTGATTGTGATGTATGCCTCGATGTGGGGTTCCACCGGAAAAATGGCGGAAGCCATTCTTGAAGGCATTCAGGAATATGAAGTGGAAGCCCGCTTCTACAGCGTAGACGCCACGCACTCGACCACCATTGCCACCGAAGTGCTCGACTGTGCGGCCATTGCCATTGGGTCTCCAACCTTAAACAATTCGCTGATGCCGAATATGGCCGGCGCACTCTGCTATCTCGGCGGCCTGCGCCCGACCAATAAAAAAGGGTTTGCCTTTGGTTCCTACGGTTGGTCCAAGCGTGGCGGGGCTTCGGAAGTGGAAGATCGCATGAAGGAGATGAAAATCGAGCTCACGCAGGAACCGATTCGTTCGCAATATGTACCCACTCCGGAACTCCTTGAAAAATGTCGTGAAGCGGGGCGCGAATTAGGCAAGTATGCCGAGCAATATAAACATTAAGGAGTTCACCAATGAAATGGGTATGCACCGTCTGCGGACACGTACATGAAGGCGAAGAGCCGCCGGAAACCTGTCCCCTCTGCCATGTCCCGAAAGACATGTTTAAAAAAGAAGAAGACTAGGCAGCGCACGGGCCGCAAGGTAGGAATTCGAATCAGAATCGCCTTGCGGCCTGCATAAAAGACAGGGATATTCGACCCATCTTTTTGAACCAAGGAGCGTAAAACATGAAAAAATATATCTGTGATGTTTGCGGCTGGATCTATGATCCGGAAGTCGGCGACCCCGATAGCGGAATCGCGCCGGGTACGCAGTTCGAAGATATTCCCGATGATTGGGAATGTCCCGAATGTGGCGTCGGTAAAGACGACTTTTCGGTCATCGAAGTCTAAGAAACCCGATCCCGAATTCTTCAACCGTCCTGAGATGCACAGGGCGGTTTTTTCTTGAGCAGACCCGGTGTTTTGTAGTCAAACTGGCGGATCATGAATGGAATGAAGCACATTTTGGTTATGATCGCGCTCCTGGTGGGCGTATTGCCGCATGTGCACGCGGAGGATCATCGGGGCCATGTGCATGACGCAGATGGTTCGGAACAGCTTTGCCCTGCTCATGTCTGTGCCTGTCACTCGTGCGATGAGTCCTCCTGTACAGAGGAACTCGACATTGAGAAAAAAACGGGCTCCATTTCGGTGGTTGTGATTAGGCCCTCGACCGATACCATCCTTTTTATATTCACCGAACCTAAACCAGTCCTTCGACGGGTGACCTATCTGCTAAACAGTGCGCTTTCGGCACTGAGAACCGTCCATCTTCTGATTTGATATTTTCCAAGGTTTGGAAGCGCCGTAGGCGTATCCCTTTTGGAACATGTTTAAAATCAGGAGATTACCATGAAACACCTCATATTGCTGTTGGGCGGCGTCGCCGTCGTCGGGTTCGCTGAGCCCGGACCCCAAAAATTGTCCTTGGATCAGGCGCTGGACATGGCGCGGATCCACTCCCCGGAACTCAAAGCGGCCCGCCTTCATACGCAGGCGGCCAGCCAGGCCGTGGAGGCTTCCGGCCGCTGGAAAAATCCTTCGCTGAACACGAAAGCCGAGGGTGTGG
>CAKZQV010000022.1 GCA_937141895.1 uncultured Verrucomicrobiota bacterium | reverse complement strand
TGGGCGGTGCCCAGGGCCAGGCCACGGACATCAATATCCAGGCCCAGGAAATCATGCGCATCAAGCAGATCCTCAACGGTATCTTGTCGAGCCACTCCGGCCGCAGCATTGAGGATCTTGAAAAAGACACCGACCGCGACAACTTTATGTCCGCCGAGCAGGCCAAAGAATACGGCCTGATCGACGAGGTCGTCACCAAAGCAAAATAATTTGAGGATATCCCATGGCGGATAAGCACAACACTCCGGAATGTTCGTTCTGCGGAAAGAACGAAAAAGAGGTCAAACGTCTCATCGCCGGCCCCGGCGTATTCATCTGCGATGAATGCGTAGGCCTGTGCGATGCCCTGCTGGGTCACCAGAGCGGCGATCATGACGATGAGCCCGCAACGTCTCAGGAGATCGGCGTGCTCGCACCGCACGAGATCAAAAACAAGCTCGATGCCTATGTCATCGGCCAGGATCAGGCCAAAAAGGTTTTATCCGTCGCCGTGCACAACCACTACAAACGCATGTTTGCCGAGCTCGATGAAGACGGCGTGGAAATCGACAAATCCAACGTTTTGCTCATCGGCCCCACCGGCAGCGGAAAAACCCTGCTCGCCAAAACGCTGGCCCGCTCGCTGAACGTACCCTACGCCATCACCGATGCCACCACCGTTACGGAAGCCGGCTATGTCGGTGAAGACGTGGAAAATATTTTGCTGCAGCTGCTGCAGGCCGCCGACTACGACGTAGAACGCGCCCAGAAAGGCATCATCTATATCGACGAAATCGATAAGATCGGTCGCCGCACCGATAATGTTTCGCTCACCCGCGATGTTTCCGGCGAAGGCGTACAGCAGGCGCTGCTCAAAATTATTGAGGGCACCGTCGCCCGCGTTCCCCCAAAAGGTGGACGCAAACACCCGCAGCAGGAATATCTGGAAATCGACACCTCCAACATTCTGTTCATCTGCGGCGGCGCATTTGTCGGCATCGAAGATATCATTAAACAGCGCGTCGATAAAAAGAGCATCGGATTCGGCCTCACCGCAAAATCCGAGGAAGAGCTCTCCCCCAACTTTGTCACCATGAATGTCGAATCCGAAGACCTCCTCGGCTTTGGTCTCATTCCCGAATTTATCGGACGTCTGCCCGTCGTCACCATGCTCCAGGAGCTGACCGAAGACGATCTGATGCACATCCTCACCGAGCCAAAAAATGCCATGATCAAGCAGTACAAAAAACTGCTCGCCATGGACGACGTCGAGCTCGAGTTCGAGGAAGACGCCCTGCGTGCTCTCGCCCGCATGGCGCTGAAACGCAAAACCGGTGCCCGCGGTCTACGCGCCATCATCGAACACCTCATGCTCGATGTCATGTATGAAGTGCCGATGCGCGACGACGTCACCCACTGCACCATCACACGCGATATGGTCGAGCACGGCCTCCACCCGCTCGAAGGCCTCAAGCTCATCGAGACCGAAAAAAAATCGGCTTAGCCTGAATTATTCACGCGCCCAGTTTGCTTTGGCCATGAGGCGTCAAGAGGTGACGCTCTAGCCTCCTACCGCGAACCACTTGCAACGAAGTTGGCGAAGTAAAATCGGCGCGCCCACCGGGGTAATGAAGAAATCAGGCCGGTTTTTCCAATCATTGGAAAACAAAAAAAGTTCATGTCGCATTAAGCGGACGCGGTTCTTCATGCCTCTTCGTGGCAATAATTCCGAGATTTATCTGCCCGATCTGAAATGGAGGGTCGGGTTCCATCCCGACCATGTTCCCTTGGCCATAGACCGGATGGAACCGGTCCCTCCATGGGATTACCCATAGCCAAAACACCTCGTCTAAAAATTGAATCTCTGCACCGAATGTCATGATGACCTGAGCCCATAAACCTGGACAGTTTTAAATGAGAGTTTTCGTGCTTTTTGTGCCTAGATTGATCGCTATTCACTCTCAATCATGTGGCCATTTTTAAGTCGCACGGGAGCCTAAATATTTAGTCGACGGAGCAATAGTTAAGCTAATTTATTAGAGCACTCGTTACAGGACCAAATTACATCCCCTAACCGATCGGCCACGGCGTACTAGGCATAGCCGAGTTTTTTGAGGATCCAGAAGTTTTTGCGCCAGTTTTTTTCGACTTTGACCCAGAGCTTAAGTTTAAAGCGGACGCCGTACATTTCGTAGAGCTCTTTTTCGGCCTGCTCGCGGACCCATTTGATCAGTCGGCCTTTGTCGCCGATCACGATCCCTTTCTGGGAATGGCGCTCGACCATGACGGAAACTTCGACGGTCCATTTCTTTTCCTGCTCGTCGATATTCTCGACCCAGACGGCGAGGGCGTGCGGGAGCTCCTGTTCCAATCGGTGGAAAAATTTTTCGCGCACGACGTCGGCAATATTCAGCTTGCGGGGATAGTCGGTCAGAATATCGTCCGGGAACAGCGGCGGCCCATCCGGGACGTTGGCGAACAGCGTGCTCAGCAGCTCGGGCATGTTCGTCCCCTGCAGGGCAGAGACCTCCATCCACTGCACGTCTTTATCGCTTTCGCGGTCGACCTTGATCTCTTCCCAGAGCGCGTGGTATTGATCCGCACAGCTGTAGTTCCGATCGGACTTGTTGAGGGCAATAATAACCGGAACTTCCTCGCGGGTAATCCGCCGGAACCAGCCGTCGTCTTCCAGCTCAGGCTTGGAGAAGGCATCGAGCACCAGCAGGATGGCATCCACGCCTTGCACGGCAGAACGGGCGGCCTTATTCAGGTTTTTACCCAGATCGCCCTGCGCTTTATGCACGCCGGGGGTGTCCAGAAAGACGAGCTGGCCGCGGTCCTCGGTCAGGATGGCACGGATGACATTGCGCGTCGTCTGCACCGTGTCGCTGACAATACTGACCTTTTCATCGACCAGATGATTCAGCAGCGTTGATTTGCCTACATTCGTCCGGCCTACGATGGCCACCACTCCGGCGCGGCCGCCGGTTACACTCTCTGGAGATTCCTCATTCATGGGCGCGGGTTTTATCAGTTCCCGCCACCGGCACAAAGAATATTCGCTGTTTTGCTTTTCGGCGTTGCGCGGTTCCCCCCCTTTAACTATGGTGTTCGCGTTATGAAATTTGCCCTTCCCATTTTAGTCAGTGTCCTGCTCCCGTTCTGCGCCTTGGCGCAGTTTTTACCGGGCGCGCAACCGCAGCCCCAACAGCCCATTTCCATTGAAATCGATGGCTATGCCGCCAAGGTGAATGACCGCGTCATTACGCGCGGCGAAGTACGCGAAGCCATGGCCCCCCTGCTTCCTGAGATCTATCGCCAGTTCAAAGGCCCCCAGCTGGAAGAAGAGCTGGAAAAAGCTTTTAATAAAGCTCGAGGAGAGCTGATTGAACGGGCCCTGATTATGGAAGCGTTCACCGAGCGCGGCGGCACGATTCCCGACCAGTATGTCGAGGACGAGATCAAACGCACCATCAACGACCGGTTCAAAGGCGACAAAGCCATGTTTGAACAGGTGCTGTCCGAGCAGAAAAAGACGCGCGAAGAATATATGGAAATCATCCGCGAGCAGATGGCCGTGGGAATGATGATGAACGAAGAGGTTTCCCGCCGCGCACGGATTACCCCGGAGCAGATCCGCGAGGAGTATGAGAATCATAAAGAAACCTACTTTATTCCCGAGAAGGTCAAATACAGCGTAATCGTCCTGAACAAAGGGGAAACGCCGGAAGATCAGGCGGTCAAACTGGAAGAAGCACAGAAGATCCGTCAGAAACTGATCGACGGGGCCGACTTTGCCGACACAGCCAAGGAGGTCTCCGAAGGCAGCCGCGCTGCGGAAGGCGGAGAATTTCCCTGGATGCAGCCGAAGGATGTGCGCGAAGAACTCCGTGAATCGCTGCGTAATCTACCGGCCGGTGAAATCAGCGAAATTATCGACACCGATACCGAACTGTATATCCTGAAGGTGGATGCGCGCCGCCAGCCCGGTTACAAATCATTCGACGAAGTCCGCAACGATATCAAAAATATACTCACCGCCGCCGAGCGCGAACGCCTGAAAGCCCGCTGGGTGGAACGCCTGAAAGAAACCAACTACATCGTGATTTATGATTAGTTCCAATCCCTGGAACCTTTGATCATATAAGCATGATTGCATCTTCTGGAGGTCTCTCAAAATGCCATTTTCAAAGTGCAGCAGGCATTCTAGATCCGGCGGATAAATAT
Source organism: uncultured Verrucomicrobiota bacterium (assembly GCA_937141895.1). Taxonomy (GTDB): domain Bacteria; phylum Verrucomicrobiota; class Kiritimatiellia; order Kiritimatiellales; family Pontiellaceae; genus Pontiella. Next base: position 1,560 of record CAKZQV010000022.1, on the reverse strand, counting down.
TGTGATTATTTGCCACAAGAGATCGCAAAGAGAACAAAGGCTAAGCTGCATAATTTTGTATTCTCTGCGCCTCTGCGAGGGATTGATTGAATACCGCAAAGTATTTTTAAAATGGCATTAAACGTACGGTCGAACCGCGGGGACGCCATCCCTCCAAACCGGATCAAACCTTCCCTCGGAAACTCGGATTTTGCCTATCTCGCAGAGCGGCTCAGTCGTCGGGCCGAACACGGCCCCGCAGCTTTTTCTGAGCCCCGTTTTTGGTTTTTTCATTCAGCATCCGGGCCTTCGACCGGCGGGAACGCCGACGCTTTTGTCGGCGGATTTTTTCTATGGCCTGCTGCTTTTTGCTCTTTTCGCCCAGGATCTGCTCTTCGATGTGCTCGCAGAGTTCATAGCGCGCCCAGTAGCGATTTTCCGCCTGCGACCGGGTTTTTTGGCAACGGATTTCAGCGCCGGATTTTTGATGATTCAGCTGCACGCAGGACGAGGTTTTATTCACCTTCTGGCCGCCCTTTCCGGAGCCACGGATAAAATGCTCGTCCAGCTCGTGCTCCTGGATACCCAGCTTTTCCATCCAATTGTGCAGCTTTTCCCATTTTTCCGTCTTAATCATGCATGAACCATACGGGTCCTTCGAAGCTTTCGCAATTGATTTCAGATTTGCGACCGGTAAGATTTACGGATGGATGAATCTGTATACCAACCCGCCGCCATCATGATGCTGTTGCTCTTTTTCGCCGGACTGGGTGCCCTGCTCATTGTTAAACGGCACCTAAAAGAACAGCCGGTAGATGTGGAACGGGTGGCCAAGCTGATTTCCAGACGCGCCTTCAGCACGAAACAGTTTACCCTTCTCGCTCTTGGCCTGCTTGTTCTCTACTTTTTGGCCGGATGCACCGGTCTTCTTTTTTTTGACGGCTATATTCCGGAAGAGGATAAACCCCAACTTCAACTGATGATTCAGTGGATGCTCTATGCGCTCTTGGCCGGTCTATTTCTCATCATCAACCGGCCGCGTAGAAAACGCTTTGGCATGTCGTCCAAAAACCTCCGCTGGTTTCCGGTCGGGATGGGGTTCTACTTTGCCGCCATTCCGATCATCTTTACGGCCTCGTTTTTGTATCGCCTTTTATTGAGTCTGATCCTGGGGTCGGAAATCGAACTGCAGGAGATTACGCAATATGTTCGTGGCGATTGGACCTGGCTGAAAGTCAGTTTTATTTTCACGGCCGTCATTGCGGCCCCGATTTATGAAGAGATCATTTTCCGCGGCATTCTATTTCCCTTCATCCTGAAGCGCAGCAATTTGAAAATGGCGATTATTTTCACCGCCGTACTTTTTGCAGCCATCCATTTACACATTCCGTCGCTGCTGCCGATCGCGCTGCTCTCGGTCCTGCTCTGCTATGCCTACCTGCGCACAGCATCCATCTGGACCTGCATCGGGATGCATATGATGTTCAATGCCATGAGTATTTTTGCCCTAAATTTGATCGGGTAAAATGTGGGATGTGGGATGTGGGATGTGGGATGTGGGATGTGGGATGTGGGATGTGG
>CAKZQV010000021.1 GCA_937141895.1 uncultured Verrucomicrobiota bacterium | reverse complement strand
AGCTACACCCCTGCAGTAAACGTTGGGGATACCGTCATTGCTGGCGACACGCTCGGCACCGTTCCTGAAGGACTTTACGATCATAAGATCATGACTCCGTTCAATCTGCGCGGTAAATGGAAAGTTAAAGAAGCGGCTCCGGCTGGCGAATACACCGTTGAGCAGGTCATTGCGACTCTGGAAGACGATAAAGGCAATACCCGCGAATGTAAGATCATGCAGATCTGGCCGGTGAAAATGCCGATCAAATGCTACACGGAACGGTTGCGTCCGACTGAATCCATGGCCTCCGGCATGCGGACCATCGACACCTTCTTCCCCGTCGCTAAAGGCGGCACCTTCTGTGTTCCGGGTCCATTCGGCGCGGGTAAAACCGTATTGCAGCAGATCATGTCCCGCCACGCCGAGGTCGACATCGTAATCATCGCGGCCTGCGGTGAGCGCGCAGGCGAGGTGGTGGAAACCCTCCGCGAATTTCCTGAACTGACCGACCCGCGTACCGGCAAATCGCTGATGGAACGTACGCTGATCATTTGTAACACCTCGTCCATGCCGGTAGCCGCCCGTGAAGCGTCGGTTTACACCGGTGTGACGCTGGCCGAGTATTACCGCCAGATGGGCCTCGACGTCCTGCTGCTGGCCGACTCCACGTCCCGCTGGGCGCAGGCCCTCCGCGAAATGTCCGGTCGTCTGGAAGAAATTCCCGGCGAGGAAGCCTTCCCGGCCTACCTCGAATCCGTGATTGCCTCCTTCTACGAACGGGGCGGCGTGGTGAAACTGAACAACGGTGAAACTGGTTCGGTAACCATCGGCGGAACGGTATCCCCGGCCGGCGGAAACTTCGAAGAACCGGTAACCCAGGCCACCCTTAAAGTGGTGGGTGCATTCCATGGTCTTTCCCGTGCCCGTTCCGACGCCCGTCGTTACCCCGCCATCGACCCGCTCGATTCATGGAGTAAATATCCTTCCGTTGTTCCGCTAGAAAAAGTTTCCAAAGCCCGGACGATTCTGCGCGATGGTTCCGAAGTTGGACAAATGATGAAAGTGGTGGGTGAAGAAGGAACGTCGATTGACGACTTCATTAAATACATGAAATCGGAATATATCGATGCGACCTACCTTCAGCAGAACGCCTTCGTTGAAACCGATGCGGCCAACTCCGTTGAACGGCAGAGCTATGTGTTCGACCGCCTGCTGAAACTGTTGGATACCAAAATGAAATTTGCGGACCAGGGTGAAGCCCGTTCGTTCTTCCAGCAACTCACGCAAACATGCCGTGACTGGAACAACAGCGAATTCCAGTCCGATGACTTTAAGAGAATTGAAGAGGAAATGAGCAAAACGCTCGCGGAGGTTTCGGACTATGCAGAATAAAGTTTATCACCGTATTGAACAGATTAGCGGTAGTGTGATCGTCGTTAAAGCCGATGGGGTCATCAACGGCGAACTGGCACAGGTGGATTCCAGTCACGGCGTATCGCTGGCCCAGGTCATTCGTCTCGATGGCGATGACGTATACCTTCAGGTATTTGCCGGTGGACGAGGCATCAGCACCGACTCCAACGTTCGTTTCCTTGGCCGAACGATGCAGGTTCCGTTCTCCGACAACCTGCTCGGTCGCGTATTCACCGGCTCCGGCAAACCGCGCGACAACGGTCCGGAGATCAAAGAAAATATGATCGACATCGGCGGACCATCCGTTAACCCGGCGAAACGTATTATTCCGCGAAATATGGTGCGTACCGGCATTCCGATGATCGATGTATTCAATACGCTCGTTGAATCCCAGAAGCTTCCGATTTTCTCTGTGGCTGGTGAGCCTTACAACGACCTGCTCGCACAGATCGCTCTGCAGGCCGAGGTGGACGTCATTATTCTCGGCGGCATGGGTCTCAAGCATGACGACTACCTTTTCTTCCGCGACAAGCTGGATGAAAGCGGCGCCCTTTCCCGTACCGTAATGTTTGTCCACACCGCATCCGACCCGACGGTTGAGTGTATGCTGGTTCCGGATATTTCGCTGGCGGTTGCTGAAAAATATGCGCAGGAAGACAAGCGTGTACTGGTACTGCTGACCGACATGACCAACTTTGCCGACTCCATGAAGGAAACAGCGATTACCATGGAGCAGATTCCGTCGAACCGTGGTTATCCCGGCGACCTTTACTCGCAGCTGGCGGCCCGTTATGAAAAAGCCGTGGACTTTGAAGGCAGCGGATCAATCACCCTGCTCGCGGTGACCACCATGCCGGGTGACGACGTAACCCATCCGGTTCCGGATAACACCGGTTACATCACCGAAGGACAGTTCTATCTGAAAAACGGACGTATCGAACCATTCGGTTCGCTCTCCCGTCTGAAACAGCAGGTGAACGACCGTACCCGCGAAGACCATCGCGTGATCATGGACACTATGATTCAGCTTTACGCTAACTATAAAGAAACCCTAGAGAAGCAGTCTATGGGCTTCCGCATGTCCGACTGGGATACCAAGCTGCTGAAGTATGGC
>CAKZQV010000020.1 GCA_937141895.1 uncultured Verrucomicrobiota bacterium | reverse complement strand
ATGATTGCGCGGAGGAGATTGGCGAAGCGCTTCAAGGACTGCGGACACGCGTTCATCAGATATGCGCTTGTCGGCATCGAGCGACAGTTCGACCAGCTTCTTGGCGAGTTCCTTTACTCCTTTATTGCGCTTCATGGGATACGTTTAAAAACGAAAAATCAGGTTCCACCGGCTCTTAGTTATTGCCGTAGAGTTGTTTTGCGGCGGCCTCGCTGTAGCGGCTGCGATCGGATTCGTTGAGTTCCGAACCAAGTACTTTGGAGGTGGTCTGCACGACCAGTTGAGCCACTTCCTTGCGAACCTCGGAGATCATTTGCTTCCGCTCCTGCTCCATTGCCTGCTCAGCCTTTTTGACAATGTCCGAAGCCTTGGCTGCGGCTTCCTGGGTCTGCTTGTCGTAGTAGGCTTTTGCATTGTCACGTGCTTCGTTGACGAGCTGCGTGGCTTCTTCCGCAGCCTTCTTCAGCGTTTCGGCATGCTGCTTCTCTGCGTCGGCCAGGCGGCTCTTCATTTCCTCGGCGTATTGCAAGCCGTCTTGAATCTTCTTCTGGCGCTCGTCGAGGGTCGCCACCACAGGCTTAAAAGCGAACTTGTAGAGGAGAGTGGCGACGATGCAAAAATTGATGATCTGTGCGATCAGGAAGGGCCAGTCGACATGGAACTGGTTGGCAATTGCCTGAATCGGATTACCGGTGGCCTCCATTTCGGGCGCCGCGGCTGCGATGATCGTCAAGAAATTGAGCATGGCGTGAGAGTTAAGCTGGTTTAAAGAAAAGAGGACCGCGCGGGTTTGCCGGGAAAGACAAACCCGCGCGAATCAATCAAAAGCCAAAACGGCCTAGAGGAAGAGTGCGTAGAAGGCGACCGCTTCCGCGAGTGCCATACCCAGAATGGACTGGACGAGGATCTTACCGGATGCACCGGGATTGCGACCAACGGCTTCAAGAGCCTTTGGGCCTGCCATGGCCACACCAATTGCGGCTGCTGTGCAACCAAGTGCGCCCTGGAGGCCGTCTGCGATATTACCTTCTAATGCGGCGAGTATTTCGAACATCTTATGAATGTGTTTTGAGTTTGTTTTGAATGAAGAAACCCGGCTGCCCACACACTTTTTGGCAATGGTCCCAACCGGGAAAGGCTATCTGGCGCAGAAGAGCTGCGCTTAAAAATCAATGGTCGTGCTCTTCGTCTCCGTGGTTGCAGATCAGGCCGATGTAAACGGCAACAAGGAGGGTGAATACAAATGCTTGGATCAGGCCGATCAGCACCTCGAGAAAGTAGAATGGAACCGGCACGATATATTTCACCAGCCCGGTCATGTTGCTGAGAAGGTTTTCCCCACCGAAGACGTTACCGAAGAGGCGGAAGGAAAGAGATACCGGACGAAACATAATCGAGACAATTTCGATAATGCCGACGCAGAAGAAAATCAGCGTCATGAAAATATAGATGGGGAAGGCGATTTCACCCTTGTCGGCCTTGTTGCCAAAGAGGTCTTTATAAATGGCCTTCGGGCCGGCGTAGCGGAAGATGTAATAGAGCCATGCCACAAATGACACCAGTGCCAGCGCCAAAGTCCCGTTGAGATCGGAGTTTGCAGGGCGGAAGAAATACTTGAATTGCCCTGCCTCGTCGTAAAATCCGAAGGTGCTGACACCCGGGAGGAGCGCGCTCCAGTTATTCATCAAAATGAAGATGAACAGCCCCATTAGCAGCGGAAAAGTCGGCCCGACCATTTTTTTGCCAACGATCGGCTGAATAGTCCCGCGGATCGCATCGACCATCCCTTCAACCTGAGGAGGTGATGACATGCCCTGCGCGATGATG
>CAKZQV010000019.1 GCA_937141895.1 uncultured Verrucomicrobiota bacterium | reverse complement strand
ATAGAGCGATCCAAAACCAACGGCCAGACCGATAAGCGACTGAATCAAGCCACCCACATGCGAATCGGCTCCGTGCATCGCAGGAATCAGGAAACTCAGAATCGGTCCGACAATTTCACCGCCGATGGTGACGCGGTCGGGAATCCACATTTCATCAAAATCGACCATACTGCCGAGAATCAGTCCAAAAATCAGCAGGCTATAGGGCAGGACAATCAGCTGATACGGATACACCAGCCAGACCGCTGTAAATAAAAGCGCGGTGAGCAGTTCAATGGAAGGGTAGCGCGCAGAAACCGGCGCCTTGCAATAGCGGCATTTACCTCCGAGAAAGATCCATCCAAAGATGGGAATATTATCCTTCCACGCAAGATCGGTCATACATGTAGGACAACGCGACCGCGGCTTAACCACCGAAAGTTCAGCAGGAATACGGTAAATGCAGACATTCAGAAAGCTGCCCCAGCAGGCACCGAATGCAAAGACCACGAAGACCCAGTACCAATCCAATACGTTCATAAAAATCTATCCCCTATTCGTGAGCCGTGACTTTTATTGGCATCCGGCACAGCATCACGCCCCATAAACCGCATCTTCCAGCGCCTTGCGCATGGCCGGAACCGACGGCTCAGTGCCGGTCCAGATTTCAAATGCACGTGCGCCCTGATGCAGCAACATGCCTAAACCATTAGCAATCCGTGCGCCAGCTTCGCGCGCGGTGGTCAGGAAGGCCGTCTCGGGATACATATAAATTAAATCAAACGCCCGCTGCCCTTCCCTGAAGGCTTCGGGCGGCAAAAGCGAAGAATCATCTTTCTTCATGCCCACCGGCGAGGCCTGCACCACAAGGTCGCATGCACGGCACAGCTCGATCTGCTTTTGTTTTTCCAAGGCCTGGAAAATTTCAATATTCGGCGCCAACGACTTCACTTCATCCTCCAGACGTTGGACGCGCTCCGCATCAATATCGGCCAGAACCAGCGATTTAGCGCCGTCAGTTGCCGCCTGCAGTGCCGTGGCCCGCCCCGCTCCACCGCAGCCCAGCACAAAAATAGAATCATCCTGCACAGTTTTACCAAACGCTTCTTCAAGCGCTTTCAGGAAGCCGTAGCCATCGGTGTTATGACCCACCATCCCGTCCTCGGTAAACTCAACGGTATTGGCCGCGCCGAACAATTTTGCACTGTCATCGAGTGTTGTAAGCCCACGGAACGCCACTTCCTTGTGAGGCACCGTAAGATTTACACCGGCAAAGCCCATCAGCGCCATGGACGGCAGCACCTCCATCAAACGATCCGGATGGACATCCAGCGCCAGATAAATGCCGTCAAACTCGAGCTGCTCCATGGAAGCGTTGTGCATTACCGGCGAGAGCGTATGTCCGATCGGATGACCCAGCACCGCGAACGGCTTTGTGTGTCCACTTAATTGCATAACTCTATCTCCAATCAATCGTCCTCGACAATTCTCGTCCTCGATCCCCCTCGTTCTTCGAACTCGATGAATATTTCGAGAACAATGGACGAGTTCGGAAATGGAAGATGATTATATTATTCTCCATCCACAATGTATTCAGGTCCGTCTTCTCGAACCTGACCAACGTTACTAAATCGCTCAACCAACTTCGTCAGCACGGAAACAATGCGGACAAGCAGGGCTTTTCCTTCAGCAACCCGCTCTTTCGAGCAGGCCTGTTTTGCAACCAGAGCATCGAGACAGGCGGCGCACTCAGTCGCCGAACCGCGGGCATCGTCAAAAAACTTTGCACGCCCTCGCATCTGTCTCTCTCCATTGCCCTCGGCCGTATTGAACATGATCGGAAGACTCGCCCGATCAAGATGATCGCACGGTTCTCGCACAGACACACTCGCCGCCTGTTTAACTTCGACCATAAGTTCCGTTGCCCAAGCCACAAAATTTACTTCAAGCTGATAGACATCGAGTTTTTCGTGGTCAAATTGTGCTTTCATCCTACTCCTTCAGCCATTCGTCCTCATTTTTCGTCCTCGAAAATCCTCGACCTCGGTTTTTTTTCGAGGACGAGCATCGAGCACGACGGACGAGAACGATTAGGGTTTCGCAATGCGGTTGAGCCCGGCAATAACGGCCTTCACGGCGGCCTGGTTAATATTGGAATCAGATCCAACACCATAGAGAACTCCGGCATCCTGAACCTCAAGCGGCACATAGGCCATGGCCTTCGCATCGGCCCCTTCGCCAATGGCTTCTTCATCGTAGTCATGAACCTTGAACTCAAAATCCACCACGTTGCGCATTGCATTCACAAACGCGGAGATGGGGCCGTTGCCATCAGCCGTAACCGCTTTCTCTTCGCCATTCACCTTCACCTTGACTTCACCGTGAATAAACGTCGGATCCTGATCATCCGGACGCGGCCAGTAGCCCACAAGCTCGTACGGCCCTTCCGGCTTCACGAACTCGTTCTGAAAGACCTCGTGCACTTCGTCTGCACTGATTTCACGTCCGACCTCTTCACTGTAGCCTTGAACATATGTACTGAGCTCCGGCTGCATTGCCTTGGGAATCTGAATACCAAAGTCCTGCTCCAACACCCAGGCGATTCCGCCCTTGCCCGACTGTGAGTTAATACGAATCAACCGCTCAAACTTCCGGCCGAGGTCGGCAGGATCGATATGCATATAGGGTACCTTCCAGCTCATGCCGAACATGTCGGGAGCCTCGGTTAGTTTATGCACGCCCTTATTGATCGCATCCTGATGCGAACCGGAAAAGGCGGTAAACGCATACGCGCCGGCGTAAGGCTGGCGATAATAAATCGGCATTCCGGTCAATCGTTCAACCGTTTCTGCAACATATCCGAGATCGGAAAAATCAATACCCGTTTCAATGCCGCGCGAAAACAGATTACTGATGCAGGTGACGAGGTCGACGTTTCCGGTCCGTTCACCATGTCCGAAAAGCGTGCCTTCCACACGATCCGCACCGGCCATCAAACCGAGTTCGATCGATGCCACGCCCATGCCCTGATCATTATGGGCATGAAGTGAAACCAGTACGCTGTCACGATGGGTAAACTTTTTACAGAACAGCTCCACCATGTCAGCATAGTGATTCGGCGGACGGCGCTCAACCGTCGCCGGGAGATTCATGATCAACGGCTTTTCAGGCGTCGCCTTCCCCCACGTATCGAATACGGCCTCGCAGAGCTCAACCGAAAAATCGATATCTGTATCGGTGAATTCTTCCGGAGAAAATTCGTACCGAATATCCGACTCCGGCATCCGATCGGACAGTTCCCGGATCTGTTTGGTGGCGGCCACGGCGGTTTCGATGAGCTGCTCACGCTCCATGCCAAACACCTGTTTCATATGAAGGTCGGAGGGCGCAATATAGGCGTGAACAATGCCGCGCTTGCAGCCTTTGAACGCTTCCATCGTTTTTTCGATGAGATGTGGGCGCGACTGCGTGAGCCCCATAATAAAAACATCGTCCGGAATAAGATCTTCTTCAATCAAGGTGCGGAAAAAGTTAAATTCGTCGGCACTGGCCGACGGAAACCCTATTTCGATATGTTTGAACCCGATGTCGCAAAGCAGTTTAAAATATTCGAGTTTCTGTTCCGGATCCATAGGATCAGGCAAAGCCTGGTTACCATCGCGCATGTCCACCGAGCACCAGATCGGCGATTTGTTGACACTCTTTGAGGGCCATTGACGATCCGGGATGTCGATCATCTCCGGAATTCTGTATTTGGGTACACTCATTTTTCTCTCCTACAAAGGGGGATAATCTAAACAACCCCGGCGTCCTGTTCCATTCCATTCCTACTAAAAACAAACCGCGAATAGACGCTAATTATATTTTGTATTTCTGACTTTTTTCTTTTTCTTTCAATCATCCGTATTCATTAGCGGTTTCAAATCACAAAAAAACCTCCGCGGGTCGCCCTGCGGAGGTTTTTCAAAGTGGTTGATTCAATCAACAAACTATAGGCAAACCGCTTCCACAGGATCATTCCCATTGAGTAGCAGGCCGAGTAGCAGGTTGTTGAATTCGCGTTTCATAAGAGTGCATAACCTAGTTCCAAGGTCCGGAACCTGTCAACCCCATTTGCAGGCTTTCAAGAAAGGGAGGCCATTTTTTCAGACCGAAGGAATCCGTTTTTATTCATGCCGCGTTGTTCCATTCAGACTAATCGGCGGAACCGATGCTGCCCAGCGGTTACGTCTTGCGATAGACATGGTTTCAACCAAATGGTACTCATGGGAGCCATACTCTTCAGACCTGTTGCGCCAACATTGAACTGAAAGCATAGATCCCAGCATATGAAAACAGAAGACTCTTCAGTGATTGCCCGTGAGATAAACGACAGCTTTACCGAATCCATTCGGGAGATCGTCGCCAACTTTTACGAATCCATGCCGCCGGAGTATCTTGAAAAGGTTTCAACCGCAGCGCAGAAAGACCATCTCAAAACCATCATAGCAGGAAAAACGCTGGATGTGCCGCAAGACCATTTCCGCCTGAAAGACCGCCAGGATCAGTATACCTTCATCAGCCTGAAAAACCGCCCCGGGCAGCTGGCTGAATTCCTCCGGCAGCTGCCGGAGGATAAACCATTAACCTCAGCGGATGTTTTTACTTCCAAGGACAATCAGTTTGTCGTCGATATTTTCAGTTTTGCACCCCAGAAAAAGATGCCGATGATCGAGAAGAAGATCCTGCAGCGAATTGCAGGAACAGAAGCCATCGAAGTCTGCATCGAATATGAAACCGACCGTACAGCGGTTCAAATCTTTGCGGACAACGCCGAGACGACCACCATCTTGAAAAGATTAGCGGCGTACTTTGCCTCACTCGGACTGGATATTCGGAATGTGGAACTGCACAACTTCAGCGCATATGAAAACAATATCGCCGTTCTCAGCTTTACCTCGAGCGTAATCAATCAGGAGGCTCAGCTGGGGCCCGCCATCAACCGCCTGCTTCGTCTGGATGAACGGGTGATTCAAATGGCAGATGAGCATTTGGTAAACGTTGAGTTTGCAGAACTATTCATTGCGTTCAGTAACATGATTCAGCACCAGCTTTCACATCTGGACCGGATTTACTTTACCAATGAATGTGTAGAGCGGACGCTGCTCGAGTATTCCGAAATCGTTTTCCCGGGCCTGCAGCGACTACTCGATCGACGGGGCATTTCAGATCCAGATCGAATGGACGGGGAGGAGGATATCTCTGCCCTTTCGAGCAAATCCCAGGTGCGGCAAATCTTGACCAGTTTTTACCAGTTACTCGCTTCCATCCGCTCCAACAATCTGGATACGGATCAACGGCTGGCCCTGGCGCTGTCCATCGGGCCCGAATTTTTCGAACAGAGCCCGTTCAAAAGCAAGCCGCTGTTTGCCGTCTACTATATTCTGGGCAATCGCTTTGAGGGCTACCATGTCCGCTTCGATAATATTGCCCGCGGCGGACTGCGTATTCTCTGCCCCGCAGGTCAGGAACTCTACTCTCATCAGAATGATCATCTCTATGAAGAAGCCTACGGACTCGCCTTCGCGCAGCATTTTAAAAACAAGGACATTCCCGAGGGCGGCTCCAAAGCCGCGCTGCTGACAAAACCCGGATGCCCGCCCGAAAAAGCGGGCCGGGCCTTTGTGGACGCGCTGCTCGACCTCAACCTCAAGGACTATCCCAAACACTCCGAACTGGTGTTCCTCGGACCGGACGAAAATGTCTCCAATGAGCTGATTAACTGGGCCATTGACCGCGCGGCGCAGAAAAAACATCCATTACCCGCCTGCTTCATGAGCTCCAAACCCGGGGCCGGGATCAATCATAAAGAGTTCGGTATCACGAGCGAAGGGGTAAATGTCTATTTGGAACAGGCGCTCACCTACAGCGGCATCAATCCGGCAAAAACCTCCTTCACCGTCAAAATGACCGGAGGAACGGATGGCGATGTGGCGGGTAATCTCGTCAAGATCCTGATTCGTGATTATGGCAAAAACGTTCGCTTCCTCGGCCTGGCGGACGGCACAGCCTCAATAGAGGATCCCGCCGGACTCAGCCATCAGGAACTGCTCCGACTAGTGAAGGAAAACCTCCCGCTCATTTGTTTCGATCCAGCATACCTCAGTGCAGCTGGACGTGTGCACGATGCCAGCAACCGCGATGGAGAAAAAATGCGGAACTCCATGCACAACCGCATCATAAGCGATGTTTTTCTGACCGGCGGCGGACGCCCCAAAACCATAAATGGATACAACTGGCAGGATTTTCTACAGGAAAACGGAGACCCCTCCTCCGCCATCATCGTGGAGGGCGCCAACCTGTTTTTAACCGCAAGCGCCCGCCGTTTCCTCTCGGAACAAAGCGTTCTTATTTTCAAAGACAGTTCCGCGAATAAGTGCGGGGTCATCTGCAGCAGTTTCGAAATTCTAGCCGGGATGCTGATGACCCAGAATGAATTCCTTGAGCAGAAAGAACAGTTGGTTGCCGAAGTCATTCAGCGGCTCAGAAAACTGGCCCGGCTTGAAGCACAGGTCCTGCTGCGCACCTATCGACTCAATCCCCACCTGTCCCTTCCCGACATCAGCATTCGACTTAGTGAAGTCATCAATCATGTTGCTCATGTGATCTATGCACATATTCAGGAAACGCCGGACATGATTGAACTGATGAAAACGGTGACGGATTTCTATATTCCACCCATGTTGCGCCGTCGTCTGGCAGAAATTGAACCGTCGGAATACTGCCGAAAATTGTTGGCCGCCATTGTTTCCTCAAAAATGGTCTACACCGAAGGCGTCGAATTTTTCGAAGGGGTCTCCAACGAGGAAATCATACGCCTTGTTCATGAATATTTGAGCTATGAACCGGAAATTCAGGGATACCTGGCCGCCATAGAAAAGAGTACCCTTCACAACAAAAAACAAATCCTGCATTTAATCAAACAAGGCGGGGTCAGCACCGCTTTTCGCGAGCGGCTCTAGCGGTGCGGCCAGAGTCTCCACTGCGTTTCGAAACGTAAAAAAACTGCGGAACCGTATGGCCCCGCAGTTTTTTAAACCCAACCGCCGGTTCGAGGCGGCCGGTCGGTTTATTTCTCGACCTCACCAATCGTTCGAACAGACGCAATGCCTTCCCACGCATAGTAGGTGTTGCTGTCCGCTTCGGTGATCCGCACAAAATCATCACCAAGGAACAGGGTTGAACCGCTATAGACTTTCCCCTCGTTAATCTGGCACTGAATACCTTTTCTCAGTTTGCGCGACAGCGTTCCATGCAGAGGCATGGATGCATATTCAAAGATCTTCTCGAGTGTTTCTTTTTTCATGTTCTAGCTCCTTATCGTTATTCGGGTAACAGGTTCTTTAAACGAACCCTATCTGCATCAGGATACTCACTACCACTGACGGACGATCGGTTATGTATCTTTTTCAAGCCGAGGCGGGCCCGCCCAAAGTAAGCCGGTTTTGACCGGAAAATATTTCGGAAGGAAACGCACGGGTGACCCATCCATAGGGGCGTGCTCGCAAAAGCATGGATGGCCGTGGACTCTGCAAAAATTAAATCAATCGCAACGCAGAAGGTATGCCATTCCCCCAAAGCCGCAGAGACTGTTTCGTTAAACAACTGACCATAAAGGAGTAAGCGGACGTCGCCCTTTTAACACGAGTCATTATACCAGAAGGTGTATCCGGAAAAATGTGTATAAATTACCTGTCATTTGAGGGTAGAGGCACAGGCAACACCCTATAAACAAAGGCTTTTATGAAGACTACGACATTTATTTCGGGTAAGGAAAAAATAGGTCCAAATATCGAGAAGCTAGCGCCCTGCTTGCGGATGGAGGAGCAGCGCGGCGCGCTTTTGGTGGTTTTCCAGAATCCGCTTTTTCAGCGCAGTTCTATTCGAGGCATCCGGTTTAACCTGCGAAACCGCCTCCAGCAGGGCAACCATCGATTCAAAATCCCGCAGATCAATTATCTCCGGCTCGATCTTGGTTTTGCCCATATTGTGATAATTCCCCAAAGGCAGGCAGACCGCACAGGTTCGATACCCCAGCAACGCCAGCCCCGTCGATTCACAACTGCCGCCCGGCATCAACGACTCCACAAAATTCAACGTCGGATCTTTAAGGTGTAACCCGCGCGCCATTTTCCGAAGATTGGACGTCAGCTCAGGATCAAAAATGGTCGATGCATCGCCCACACGAACTACCGCACCCTGCCCGATTTTCGCATTCGGCATTTCGCGAGACGCTTCGATTCCAAGGATTGGAAAAGCCGGATCGATCAGCTTATTTTTTACCGCAGAAATCGCACCGACAAACCCGACCTCTTCCGCGCGGGTCAACAAACCCAAAACGGGCCTTTTTGCACCTGAATCTTTCAGTCGCTTCAGCGTCAACAGGATTGAAGCCACGCCGCACAGATCATCCACCACGCGCAACGAGAGTTTATTGCCCCGTTTTGTCCACGCCGGGATGTCCCACATGCCCAGCGTTCCGACCTCAAGCTTCGCCGGTTCATCCAGCTTAATCCGGCATTTCAGAAAACCGCTTTCCTTCTCGCGCCTCGCTGATTCCACGGTTCCTGACGCTGGAGTTCCAGACCCTGGAAAAAACTGCATCCGCGCTCCGGGGAAATAGTTTTCGTTGACGCCCCCACGAAACCACGCCTGAACCGTTCGTCCACGCCGACTGATCAATTCAAAACCTGGATGATCCATATGCGCCTGCAATACCCATGTGTTTTTCGGCGCGCGTCCCCGGCCTCGATAGGTCAGCAGGATATTCCCGACTTTATCTTCCTGCAATCCGATGCCGTTTTCATCCGCCCATGCCCGGATAAATTCCTGAACATTAAATTCGCAGAAAGGAGCCGTAGACAAAGAAACCACATCTTTGAGCAACTTGAGTTCCGGTATTTTCAGACGATTCATCACAACCGATTACTCGATAGCACCCATTTTTTAATTCGCCGCACGAACGGCCTCGAAGTCAGCGCCGAGGTGATGCCGTGGTTCGTGGTTCGTGGAATAACCAAGTTATTGTGCAGCCCCCGATACGTTGCAAGCTGTTGGCAGCGCCCTAACCACAAAAAGGGATAGGTCATGGCTTTTTTGCGTGATTGCCAAGGAGGGTAATTCCTTGGGGTACGGAGCGGTTGGTCAGGTGAACCGGCCCAAAATATTGCTGATAAATGTAACATTTTTTATTCGAATGGAAGGCCTGAGGTAGCGACCCGGGTTTCATTCCCGAAGTAGAAGAACTCAACCGATGTTATAGTATCGGTTCCTTCTGGCCCCTGGATCGTTATTTTG
>CAKZQV010000018.1 GCA_937141895.1 uncultured Verrucomicrobiota bacterium | reverse complement strand
CGGACCGCGTGAAATTTTAATCGATTTAGACGGGGAAATTCCCCAGAACACAGGAGCAGTTGAAGACTCGAGCGATACGAGAGAGGCTTGAGTTTACGAAAGCAACGACTTTTAGGAGTATCACCATGGAACAAGCCAGTCTGAATATCGGAACTATCGGCCAGCGGCTGGAAGCTGCTCGGCAGGCCAAGGGCGTCAGCGTGTCTGAGGCCGGTCGGGCAACCAAGATTCTATCCAAATTCATCGAAGCCATGGAGCACGATGATTTTGGCGCACTTTCCGCTCCAGTCTATGCCAAAAGCTTTATCCGCATGTATGCCCAGTATCTCGGCTTGGAGGCGCAGCCGCTGGTGGATGAATACATCACTCAGCATGCGCCAAAAAGCAAGGCGCAGCTGACCGATGAGGTGCGTCAAAATCTGGCGAAGGCTGATGCCGTGCCGTCGGATAATCCCAGCGCTCCGGAGCCTTCCTCCATCGCCACGCCAAGAAATGGTGGTGCCGCGGTGTTCGGCGAGGTGAACGCGGCGATTACCAATCTGACCGGTAGCGGAATCCCAATCAAGCTGATTGGATCTATCGTGGGCGCTGTCTTCCTGATCGGCATCATCGTGCTAACGGTCACGCAATGTGCCGGGGATGATGCCGCGGAACCGACGGCGGCCGGTGGGGCAGCTTCGGTTCAACATGAGGTCATCTCCGATGGGGTGCCTGATGCCTATCTCGCCCGTCCGGGCGTGGTGGAAGTGGATACAAAATAATTTCCAATCATTGGAAAAATAAGGGACGCATGAAACAACTTCCGAATCACCTCACCATGAGCCGCTTCTGGATGACGGCGATCATGATGGTCTGTCTGAGCATTCAGTTTGAAAGTCAGGCGAATCAGACCATCGCTTACATTGCGGCGTTGGCCATATTTATTATGGCCAGCATCACCGATGCGCTCGATGGTTATCTGGCCCGCAATTTTTTTGGTGTGACCTCCTTTGGAAAACTGATGGATCCACTGGCGGACAAAGTGCTGGTTTCTGCCGCATTTATCGGCTTTGTGGAGCAGGGCAGTATTACCGCCTGGATGGTGGTGCTCATTATTGCCCGCGAGTTTATGGTCACCGGCATGCGCCTGTTAATGATTGAAAAAGGCATCGTGATGCCGGCTGGTCCTTGGGGCAAAATTAAGACCACGGTCCAGATGCTGGCCATTTGTCTCTATTTCTTCGGCCTGATCTGGGAGTCGCCGTATCTTCCAATGCCTGGAACCGCATTTGCCTGGTGGCTCGGTCTCGGCGCGGCGGTGCTCACGGCCTGGTCCGGGGTCGTTTACTTCTGGCAGCAACGCCACACGATTTGGGAAAAGGAAGACTAGGGTTTATCCACTATGGGACGTGAAAATGTTGATAACTGGCGCGTGCAGAAATGCGCCAAAAGCTGCTCCACGTGCGAGCGCAATTTTGAAGATAAAGAGAGTCTCTTTTCCAAACTAATTTTTGAGGAAGGACAGTACGTCCGTCAGGATATCTGCTCGAAATGCTGGGATAAAAAGGATCAGGGCCTCAGCTCCTGGAAAACGACGTTTATCGTTCCGCCGCCGCCGGAAGAGGAGGCGGTGAAAAAAGAGAATGCCGAATCCTTGCTCCGCCGCCTGATGGCCAAGGAGAATGAGGAAGACTTGGCGGCCATTTTTATTCTCACGGTGATGCTCGAGCGCAAAAAAATTCTGGTCGAGCGCGACGTCCGCAAAGGGGAAGACGGCGGGCGACTGCGGATTTATGAGCACAAAAAAACCAATGAAAGTTTCATGGTGCTTGATCCGGAGCTGAAGCTCGATGAACTTGAGTCAGTTCAGGAACAGGTGGTCGGTCTTCTAAGCGGCCAGATGCCGGAAAATGATGAGGTCATTCCGCTGAAAAACCGTAAAGCCCGCCCCGCGCGCCGTCCAAAACTATGGAAACGCTGGCGCTACTCCATGCGCTAGTGACGCGGCATGATGAATCTCTAGACTTGTCCGTGTATCCCGATTCCAGCCTACGCCTTTTTTACAAACTCAGATTTTAGCTTCATGGGACCGAAGCCGGGAATTTTGCAGTCGATGTTGTGATCGCCTTCTACGAGGCGGATGCTTTTAACCTTGGTTCCGACCTTGAGCGGCTGTGACGCGCCTTTAACTTTGAGATCTTTGATCACGGTGATGGCGTCGCCGTCCTGCAGGATATTACCGACGGCGTCTTTGACGGCCGGGTCATCTTCGCCGGATTCGGATTCATCAATTCCGCTCCACTCATGGCCGCAGTCGGGACAGTTAAACAGATCCTGAACTTCGTAGGCATATTCTGAAGCGCATTCGGGGCATAGGGGTATATCACTCATGGTAAATCTTTCTACTGGGTGTGGAAGTCTAGGCGCTAGATCCCATGGAATAGCCGCCGAGGTCGAGGGTGACAAAGCGGTAGCCGGTCTTTTTGATGGCGTCCACAATTTCAATACGTTCAGCCATGATTTTTTCAAAATCGGCCTGATCAATTTCGATGCGGCAGAGATCATCGTGGTGACGAATACGGTATTGTGAAAAGCCGCGCGCCCGCAGGATGGCTTCAGCTTTTTCCACCTGCGTCATGGATTCGAGTTCAATCCGGGTTCCGGTCGGGAAACGGGAGCCGAGACAGGCAAAAGAGGCTTTTCCAGCGGTTGGAAGTCCGCGTCGTTCGCTGAGCACGCGGATCTCTTTTTTATAAAGACCGGCATTCTGCAACGGAGCGATTACGCAGTGGTTTGCTGCGGCCTGGGTGCCCGGCCGAACATCGCCCTTGTCGTCTTCAATCGCACCATGCGCCAGAACAATATCCCCGAATTCGGAAAGGATCATTTCCATTTTAGTGAAGAGTTCATTTTTGCAATGGAAGCAGCGGTCGCCTTTATTTTCCAGATAGTCATCCTGAAGATGTTCTTCGGTTTTGATAATGCGCAGATTCCAGCCACGATCCGTCGCCATCTGAATCGCTTCCTGCAGCTCTTCCCGTGGAATAGACGGAGAATCGGCAATCACCATCATGGCATTTTGGCCGAGCACCTCGTGCGCAACATCGGCTAAATAGGTCGAGTCCACGCCGCCGGAATAAGCCACCGCAATGGAGCCGTAGGATTTAAGTTCATCGAGCAGCGCCTGCTCTTTTTCGTCGATCAAATTCATGTCGCAATAATAGCAAAAAGAAAGTGAGGGGCGAGTCCCATTAATCGCTAAGCCAACGCAAGGAGTTGAGCTCGCCTTGGTATTTCCAGTCGGCGGAATTATGGATTAAACCAGTCCGAACGGGATTGAGTTCCACATATGCCCATTTCTCCGAATAGCCTTCTCCCTGGCGTAGTTGTGTGTCCCAGAAACCGCGTTGGAAGAGATTAGCTGTCTTTTTAGTCGGGATGGAACCCGACCCTCCAGATTTACCATTTATTTTCGTTATGGAGGGCTCGGTTCCATCCGAGCTACGGTTTCCGAATTTACCGCAACCTAAATATCCCTGAGAAACCAGAGACTTCCAGTACCTCACCCATTGTTTTAGTGACACATCAGGTTTTTTGGGAGAGCAGAATAGATGAATGTGATCAGGCAAAATCATATATTTACCAACCATCCATCCGTCGGCTTCGTTCCAAGCATTGATTAGCAATTCATGCATCAGGCCATTATCGAAGATCATTTTTCGATCTTTCGCACAAATAGTGAGAAAAATGATGGTTGGTGTATTGAACCGTTCGATCGTCGGGAAATGTGCCGGGTACTTTCTCTTAGGTGCTTCGGACGGGATGGAACCCGTCCCTCCACTGCGTTCCTTTTTCGGAGGGGCAAGTTCTGTCTTGCTTGTAACATGGCCGAAGATGATCTCAAACAGCTTCTCCATATCGAGGTGTTTTTCGAAGTGTTCAGCAAGCAGGTCATATTGTTTTTGTTTAAATTCTTCCGCGGTGCCGGCGTCTTCTCCGGAATAGGCGGGATCCAGTTTCTGAAGAAATCCATTTCGGAAATCAGGGAAATCAAAGAGACCGTGGAAATAACACCCCATGATCTTCCCATCATTGGAAACGGCGCCGTCAAAATCTTCAACCGATTCTTGGTTGCGGCTTTCGACGTGAACTAGCGGTTTTGCACCTTGTTCTAAAACCGTTTGCCCCATATGAATTTCATAGCCGTCGATCAGGGTGCCATCGGTAAGGTAGCCTCGGGTTCGGGAAAGTACTTTTTCTTTTTCCAGAACGGTTTCCACATCGAGCAAGCCAAAGCCCTTGGAGGTGCCGGGTTCGCCTTCGACTCCGAGTGGATCCGCAATATGGTGGCCGAGCATTTGATAGCCCCCGCAGATGCCGAGGATGGTTCCTTGAAATTCGGTGATGAGTTCGGCCCAGCCTTCGTCTTCCAACCATTGGAGATCGAAACGCACATTTTTGGTGCCCGGTAGAATCAGCGCGTCGTAGCCATTAAGTTTCCGAGGTTTGGAAAGATAATGAAATGTCACGGCTTCATTCCGAATGAGCGGATTGAAGTCGGTAAAATTGGAAATATGTGGAAGACGGATGCAGGCGATATTGATTTTTCCGGGGACAGGACCGTTGGGAGGATCAATCACGGTTTCGAGCGGAAGTCCGTCTTCGGAATCAATTTCAATGTTTCTGAAATACGGAATAAGGCCCAAAACCGGAAGGCCGGTTTTTTCTTCCAGATATTGGATGCCATCGTCAAACAACGAGGCATCGCCACGGAATTTATTAATGATAAAACCGGCGACCCTTTCACAGTCCTGTTCCGGCATCACCTCCAACGATCCGATAATCTGAGCAAAGACGCCGCCCCGGTCAATGTCGGCCACCAGAATGACGGGGGCGTCGGCGGCTTGGGCGGTTTCAAAATTAACGAAATCCCGGGAACGGAGATTTACTTCAGCGCAGGAGCCCGCTCCTTCAATAACCACCAGCTCATGGTTGTTCATCAGGTTTTCCAATGATTGGAACGCGGGCTCGCGGATTTTTGAGGTGTCTTTGAAATATTCCGAGGCGAGGGCGTTCCCGATGGCTTTTCCCCGAAGAACGATCTGTGAGCCGATGTCGGTGTTGGGTTTGAGCAAGACCGGATTCATGTCGGTGTGCGGCTCGAGTCGGCAGGCCTCGGCCTGGACCACCTGGGCGCGGCCCATCTCGCCACCATCGAGCGTGACGTAGGAATTGTTGGACATATTCTGCGCCTTGAAGGGTGCCACGGAAAATCCGCGATTTTTAAGAATGCGGCAGCAGGCGGTGACCACAATGCTTTTACCGACATCCGAGCCGGTGCCCAGAAAAGCCAAGGCGCTCATAGATCCAGACTGCCTTTTCGGTTCAGCAGCAGAATGATGAAAAATGGACCGCCAAGCAGGGCGGTGAGTACGCCGACGGGCAACTCTGCTCCCGATGTGAGTCCGGAGAGCACGCGGGTCAGTGTGTCGCAAATCGTGAGGAAGATGCCGCCGAACAGGAAGGTGGCGGGCATCAGAAATCGGTGATCAGCGCCGAAAATGAGCCGACAAATATGCGGGGCCATCATGCCGATAAATCCGATGGGTCCACAGATGGCAACCACGCCGCCGACCATCAAGGAGGCGGCCAGGAAAATAAGTTTTTTTACGAGTCCGGTATTTACTCCGCGGCTGATGGCCATGTCCTCGCCGATCATAAATAAATTCAGTTCGCGACTGAGCATCGAAAGAATCAGCCCGCCGCTGATCAGGAAGGGCAGCAGGTTCCAGAGCTTGGAAAAGTCGGCGGTGGACAGAGTGCCCATCATCCAGTGCACAATCTGAAAGGACTGCGTTAACCCGCTGAGATATTGAATGAACAAAATAAGGCTGGAAAAAAAGAAGCTGATGGCGATGCCGGAGAGCAGAAGCGTGGGGGTGGAAAATCCACCCTTTAGCCGGGTGAGGCCATAGACGAGTAGGATGGAAAGCAGCGCGCCGATAAAGGCGGCGATCGAAGTGGCGGAGATGCCGAGAATGGTAAAGGCGATGCCCAACCGGATAAACAACGCTGCTCCAAGCGCCGCGCCACTGGATACGCCGAGGGTAAATGGTGTGGCCAGCGGATTACGGAACAGGGCCTGAAAGGCCATGCCGCTGAGGGCCAGCATAGCCCCGGCCGCAAAGGCGCAGCATACGCGCGGTAATCGAATGCTCGTCAGGATTTCCTTTTCCTGTCCGGTGGCATTAAACGGAATAAATTCCATGCCTAGCAAGGGTGCCAATGCCAGTGTGGCCAATGCAATGGTCAACAGGATGAGTAGTTTTATCGGCACCCTCATGTGTTGGACCCTCCGGTGATGATGAGGGGGAGGGGGTGTGCGGGGGAGGGTGAGCTGATGAAGCTGGTGTCGTAAATTTGGTTTAGGGTTTGGGTCTCGGTGGCTTCTGCGGGTGTTCCGGTAAAAATCACTTCGCCTTCTTTTAGTGCAATCACTTTGCTGCTGCAGGCGGCGGCCATATTAATGTCATGATGTACCGCAATAATCGTCTTTCCCTGCTCCCGGCAGGCCTTGCGTAGAATGCCGGAGACTTCCGCCTGATGTTTATAATCGAGAAACGTCGACGGCTCATCCAACAGCAGAATTTGGGTGTCCTGGGCCAGAGCAGCTGCAATAAAAGCCATTTGCCGTTCTCCGCCGCTTAATGAATTTAAGCGGCGTTTTCTGAAGGTGGCGATGCCGGTTTGGTTGAGGGCAGCATCGACGGCGTCGAAGTCTTCTTTCTTCATGGAGGTGAAAGCGGAGAGGTGGGGATATCGACCGGTGGCGACGAGCTCTTCAACGGTCAGCGGATTGCTTCGGCCTTCGGCCTGCGGGACATAGCTCTGCAAACGGGCGGTTTCTTTGCTACTGAGCTTTTTTGAATTCTGTCCCACAATATGAATGGACCCATTCCAATCCCTGTAAATTCCGGCGAGGCATTTGATCAGGGTGGTCTTGCCGGCTCCGTTGGGGCCAATGATCGAAACGTATGCCCCTTCTTCGATATCAATATTCAGGTTTTTCAGGATTGGGTTTCCTGAGAAATGGATCGATAGATTTTCAATCTGGATGATGGGGGAACTCATTGCTGTGTAATCGTATTAAAATCTTTCAGTATTTGGACAAATCGAGGGCCGGGGATACAGGTGTATTCTCCGGTGAGAACATGGATTTGATTATTTTTTACGGCTTCGACGGATGCGAATGGGTTCCAGGGTTTGGAAAGGTCGGCGGTCAGTTCGGTGCCGGGAGAAAGTTGGATAATAATATCCGGGTTGAGCCGTATGACCGCTTCTTTTGAAAGGGTGGAAAAAGGAAGGTTCTGTTCAATCACGTTCATTCCGCCGGCCTGCTCCAATAGTTCATGGTGCAGGCAGTCGCGGCCGAATGCGTGGATTTGATCTAAATCGATGCCAAAGGTGATGAGTACACGCGGATGTTTTCCGGATTCGTGTATGACAGCCGCCATCTGCTTGTGCATGTCTGCAAGGAGGGTTTGTGCCGCTTCATTTGCTCCACAGGCTGTTCCAATGGTTTTTATAGATTCGAGAATGTTGTTCATGAGGCGGGTTTCGACGTCGATATAGGGAATGCCGAGTCCATTGAGTCTGAGCTTTTCGGCTTCCTGTCCGTGGTGGAGAATCACGAGGTCAGGCTTAAGCGCGACGATTGCCTCGAAGTTATATTGGCCAAAACCACCAACTCTTGGAAGGGCCTTGGCTTCTTCGGGGTAGAGGCAGTAGGTGGTGGCACCAACGACCTTATCCCCCAGCCCGAGAGCGAAGAGGGTTTCGGTAATGCCCGGGGCAAATGAAATGATGCGTTTAGGAACGCCAATCAGCTCCGGCGGCTGTTTTGGACTGCAACCCAAAAGGAGGGTGAATATACAGGCTATAAAATGAAGTCGTCTAATCATAGGGCAAGGATCAAACCATAAAGCGTTTTCAGTCCGTTGGAAAGTATCATACTGGAACCGTGCATCTGAATGGGTATTTCATGGGTCGGGATTGAATGATATTTCATACATTATGATGTATGAAATTTAGTAATATCTATATATGTAAGCCTATATATTTATTTCATACATCATAATGTATGAAATATATGTGAGTAAAATAATTCGATCGATCGCCGCGATGCTGAATGTGCCGGGTAAATTCCTTGCTTTATTTATGTGGGAAACCAAGATCTCAAACATTTGAGGTGCATGAATGGCAGTGAGTCAGAAACAGATTGCGGAGCGGGTCGGGGTATCGATTGCGCTGGTTTCGCGGGTTCTTTCCGGTAAGGCGCGAGCGGTGGGCATTGCGGATGCCACGATTGCAAAAGTGATGCAGGCGGCGGAGGATATGGGTTATGTGCCGAGTGCGGCGGCGCTTACCTTGAAGGGAAAGTCCTCCAATACGATTGGTGTGGTGGTCTACGATTTTAAGGACCCGTTTTTTGCGGCGATGATTGAAGACCTGCAGTCGCAGGCGCACTCGAATGGTTATTCTCTGGTATTGACCGGTTTTCAGCAGCGTGTGCCGACGGCCGCCGATCTCGCGCCGCTATTGAAACATGCGATTGACGGGCTAATTATTCTGGGATCCGAGGATCATTCTGGTTGGCTGAATCAATTTACTGATATTCCGATTGTGCGCATCGGTCATGGTCAGGACGATGACCGTTCGGTTCAAATGTCGATCGATGAGGATGATGCGGCGGAACAATTGCTGCGCTATGTTTCATCCAAAGGGCTGAGCAAACTGGCTTTTATTCATGAGAAATTTGCGGCGCACCGGATGCGGTTTCAGGCATTGGAAAAATTGGCTGGTGCGTATGGTTGTTCGATTCGCCGGGTGCTCTCAGATGGCTGGGCATTTGAGGCTGGCCGTAAAGAGACAGAGGCGATTCTGGCATCGAATGGCATTGAGGGGATTTTATGCGCAACGGATAAAATTGCGATGGGTGCTTTGCATGCCATGCATGATGCGGAGTCGTTGCTACCGGTGATCGGTTTTGACGATATTCCTGCGGCGGCCCAGTTTCTTCCCCCGCTCACGACGATGCGCCAACCCTATGCCGTGATTGCGGAAAAAGCTTTTGAGGCGGTAATTGAGTCGGCATCAAAAGGAATCGTTTTGTTTAAAGGCGAGTTAATGGTCAGGAAGTCAGCATGAAAATTATTGTCGCACCGGATTCATTCAAGGGGAACATGCGCAGTTCCACGGTCTGTGAAATAATCAAACAAGCCGTGCTTCGGGAGATGCCCGATGCCGAGGTGTTGACCTTTCCGATGGCGGA
>CAKZQV010000017.1 GCA_937141895.1 uncultured Verrucomicrobiota bacterium | reverse complement strand
ATAGCCCCCCACTGCACCAATCTCACGGATAACCCGATGGCATGGAATTAGATACCCGATTAAATTACGGCCCACAGCTGATCCCAAAGCCCGGGAAGCACCCGGTTTCCCTACCCAATCAGCAAGTTTTCCATAGCTCACCAAACGGCCTTCCGGAATCTCCAGCAATGCTCTCCAGACCTTTACCTGAAACGCAGTTCCTCGAACATAGACCTTCAGCGGTTCCAAAGGTTGGAAATCCTTCCGGAAAATCAGGTTCACCAACTCCCCCGCCCTTTTAGCATCCTGAACCAGCTCAGCCCTGGGCCAATACTGCTTTAAATGTTTCCAATCATTGGAAAATGACAAATAGCAGATCCCGCGCGGCCCCTCAGCAATCAGACATTCGCCAAAAGGAGATTCAGATATTCCTGCATGCAGGGCCCACCCCGCACCCCCAGCTTTGATTTCACCCGGCGACGCCGCTTCCAGATGCACACATAGGTCATGGAGACGCCCCGGCCCCGAGAGCCCGACATCCAATGCCGCATCCAATACAGCCTGACCCTCTCTCAAGCAAGCGAGCGCGTGCTCCAAGGTCAAGCTCTGCAGGAAATCCTTCGGTGTAATTCCAGCCCACCGGGAAAAGAGTCGATGAACATGAGACGGGCTAAGGTTAACCACTCTCGCCAACGTAGAGAGATCGGGCTGTTCATCCCGATGATCCTCAATATATCGAATTATCTTGGCTATGCGCGCATAGTCACTCATACGGGCAATATGCCATGAGCTGGAAACCAGGCCCACCCGATTCTTACCATGAGCTACCAAAAGGTGACAACGAGTGCCCTCACTCGTCCCCGTCGATCCACAAACAACGCGCACTGCCAAAAATAAAAAAGCGCCCCATGCGGGACGCTTTTCCAATGATTGGAAGCTCCAACCGTTAGGCTTCTTCAGCCGGAACTTCAGCAAAGGCCAGCGGATCGCCGCCCAATGCATCTTCAACTGAGATTTCTTCGCCAAGCTTGACCGGCTTGATATCACGATACATCGGGAATCCGGTACCAGCAGGAATCAAGCGACCCATAATGACGTTTTCTTTGAAGCCACGCAGTCCGTCGACCATGCCCAGTGTTGCAGCTTTGGTCAAAACGCGGGTGGTATCCTGGAACGACGCCGCCGAGATAAAGGACTCGGTTTCGAGTGCGGCTTTGGTGATACCCAGCAGAACCGGAGACGCTTCCGCCGGACGACGACCTTCGGCAACGGCCTTCTGATTGACTTCCTGGAAGGTCTGCTTTTCGACCTGTTCGCCCCAGAGGAACTCGGTATCGCCCGGATCGGTAATCTTGACCTTACGCAGCATCTGGCGAACGATCACCTCGATGTGCTTGTCGTTGATTTCCACACCCTGGAGACGGTAAACGGCCTGTACTTCGTTCACGAGGTATTCCTGCAGATCCTGCGGACCACAGACTTCCAACAGTTCCTGCGGAACGATCGGGCCTTCCGTCAGCTGCTGACCTTTGTGTACAAAGTCGCCCGGGAACACAATCACGTGCTTGTTCATCGGGATCAGATGTTCTTCTTCAGCACCGGTAACGGTATCACGAACGATTAGTTTACGCTTACCTTTGGCAATGCCGCCCAGTTCAACAATACCTTCAATCTTTGCGATCTCAGCAGCTTCTTTGGGTGTACGAGCCTCAACAAGCTCAGCCACACGCGGCAGACCACCGGTAATGTCCTTCGTACGAACCGTCTTACGCGGAGTACGGGCCAGTGTGTAACCGGCCGAAATGGCATTACCTTCTTTGATCATCACCTGTGCACCGGCCGGGATAGAGTAGTGGCCTACGCTTCCGTCTTTTCCTTTGATCAGGATTTCCGGATGGAGGTCTTCTTTATGCTCCATGACGGTCAGACCTTCAATACCGGTCGCTTCGTCAACGGCCTTCTGAACGGTTACCCCTTCAATAAAGTCCTGGAACTCAAGTTTACCATTGTGCTCAGAAAGAATCGGAACGGAGTACGGATCCCATTCCACGAAGGTTTCACCGGCTTTTACTTCGCCGCCGTCATCAATAGCAACAAGTGCCCCGATCACCATCGCATAACGTTCCAGCTCGCGGCCTTCTTCATCAACAATGAGGATATTACCGTTCTTATTCAGCACGACATTATTATCTTCAACCTTAACGGAACGGATATTTTCGTACTTCACGGTACCCGCAGACTTGGCCGTAACTTTCGGTTGCTTAAATACAGACGATGCCGTACCCCCGATATGGAATGTACGCATGGTCAGCTGCGTGCCCGGCTCACCAATGGACTGCGCGGCAATAATACCGACTGGCTGACCGAGCTGTGCAACTTTCCCGGTCGCGAGGTTTTTACCGTAGCATTTGGCGCAGACACCGCGACGGGATTCGCAGGTCAGAACAGATCGAATCACGACCAGTTCAACCCCGGCGCTTTCCACCTTACGGGCAGAATACTTGTCGATGAGTTCACCGGCAGCCACGAGTACCTCGAGGGTATGCGGATTACAAATGTCCTCTGCAGCGGTACGACCGATGATACGGGTTGCGAGCGATACGAGCTCATCGTCACCTTCAGTAATGGCGGCCACTTCAATACCGTTGAGGGTATGGCAGTCTTCTTCGGTGATGATGATGTCGTGCGACACGTCCACCAACTTACGGGTAAGGTACCCGGAGTCCGCTGTTTTAAGCGCGGTATCGGCCAGACCTTTACGGGCACCATGTGTCGAAATGAAGTATTCGAGAACGGAAAGACCTTCACGGAAGTTCGAGAGAATCGGACGTTCAATAATTTCACCGGACGGTTTCGCCATCAGGCCGCGCATACCAGCCAGCTGACGAATCTGCTGTCGGGAACCACGAGCGCCGGAGTCTACCATCACGTAAACCGGGTTGAGCTCTTCTTTGGATCTCGCGTTATGAATATCATCATTGTCTTCCAGCACGTCGAAAAGCTTGTTGGTCAGCTTATCATTGGTATCCGTCCAGATATCGATGATCATGTTGTAGCGCTCACCTTCGGTAATGAGACCCTTACGGTGCTTCGCCTCAACCTCTTCAATTTCTTCACGTGCAGCGGCAACCATTACGGCCTTTTCCGGCGGAATAATCATATCGGTCAGACCGATGGACATTCCGGAACGGGTAGCATGTTCATAGCCCAGGTTTTTCAGTGCATCGAGAACGCCAACCGTTACATTATGACCGGAAATTTCGTAGCAGGCTTCAATCAGCTGACCCACAACCTTTTTGGTTGCAGTCTTGTTCACAAAACCGAGCTCGTCCGGCCATACTTCATTAAAGAATACGCGGCCGACGGTCGTGGTGATCACCGAACGCTCCATATCACCGTGACGGGTCTCGCGCTGATAGTCCGGATTACGGAAGCGAATGCGGTCGTGTAGTTTCACAACGCCTTCATCATAGGCTGTATGCACTTCCATGATGTCGCCCATGATGCGCAGATGCTCATCCGACTTCTTACCATGCTTACGCTGCATCCGGAACGTCTGCGATTCCGAGGTCAGGAAGTAGCAACCGAGCGCAATATCTTGGGTCGGTGTGGTTACCGGTTTACCTGAAGACGGAGAGAAGATGTTGTTGGTCGCGAGCATCAGGCTCTTGGACTCAACCTGAGCTTCTACCGAAAGCGGTACGTGTACCGCCATCTGGTCACCGTCAAAGTCGGCGTTATAGGCGGTACAAACGAGCGGGTGCAGCTGAATCGCTTCACCCTCAATCAGGATCGGCTCAAACGACTGAATAGAAAGTCTATGCAGGGTCGGCGCGCGGTTCAGCATGACGGTATGGCCGCGGGTCACCTCATCGAGGATATCCCAAACTTCGTCCACCTCGCGCTCAATCATTTTCTTCGCACTGCGCACGGTATGAACAACACCGCGTTCTTTCAGGCGACGAATGATAAAGGGCTCGAATAATACGAGAGCCATTTTCTTTGGCAGACCGCACTGGTTAAGCTTGAGGGTCGGGCCCACAACGATTACGGAACGGCCGGAATAGTCTACACGTTTACCGAGCAGGTTCTGACGAAAACGACCCTGCTTCCCCTTCAGCATATCGGAAAGGGATTTCAACGGACGGTTACCCGGACCAGTTACAGCACGGCCATGACGACCGTTATCAAAGAGCGCGTCTACAGACTGCTGCAACATACGTTTTTCGTTGCGGATGATCACTTCCGGCGTTTTAAGAGCCAAGAGCGTGCGCAGACGGTTGTTGCGATTGATCACGCGACGATACAGATCGTTCAAGTCAGAAGTCGCAAAACGGCCGCCTTCGAGCGGAACCAGCGGACGCAGGTCCGGCGGAATAACCGGCAGCACTTCCATGATCATCCACTCCGGACGGGAGCCGGATTTGATGAAACCTTCCATGACCTTCATCTGGTTAACCAGTTTTTTGCGGGTCTGTTTGGAACGCGTGTTCATCATCGCTTCTTCGAGATCCTGCAGCATTTTCACCGGATCAATCTTCGTCAGCAGTTCGCGCACACCTTCGGCGCCGATTTTTGCGACAAAACTGTCCATGCCATAGTTATCCATGGCTTCGCGGTATTCTTCCTCTGAGAGAAGTTGCTTGGCTTTGAGCGGGGTTTCCCCGGGATCGACAACAATATAGTTATCGTAGTACAGCACGCGCTCCAAGTTACGCATGGTCATGTCCAGAATCAGACCCATGCGAGAAGGCGTGGCTTTGAAGAACCAGATGTGCGATGCCGGAACAGCCAGCTCGATATGCGCCATACGTTCACGACGAACACGCGACAGCGTTACTTCAACGCCGCAGCGGTCGCAAATCACGCCTTTGTGCTTGATCCGTTTGTATTTTCCGCAGGAGCACTCCCAGTCCTTAGTCGGACCGAAGATGCGCTCACAGAACAGACCGCCTTTTTCTGGTTTAAATGTCCGGTAGTTGATCGTTTCCGGATTTTTGACTTCGCCGTGACTCCACGAACGAATGGCTTCCGGGGAAGCCAGCGTGATGTTCGCATAGTCGCTCTGTTCCTGCTGTTTGATACCGAAGATGTCGGCTACGTTGCTTGAATTGTCCACGAGGTATTCCTCCTGCAATATAATGTGTTGGTATCTACGTTACGTAATTAGGCCGACAGGATGGGTTCGCCATCCTCGTTCTTCACCTGGAAGTTCAGACCAAGACCCTGCAGCTCCTTAATCAGTACGTTGAACGATTCCGGACGACCGGAGTCGAGGACGTTTTCGCCCTTCACAATCGCTTCGTACATACGGGTACGTCCGGCAATATCGTCGGATTTAACCGTAAGGATTTCCTGCAGTGCATGTGCCGCACCGTAGGCCTCGAGTGCCCAGACTTCCATTTCCCCGAAGCGCTGACCACCATACTGGGCCTTACCGCCGAGCGGCTGCTGGGTAACGAGTGAGTACGGGCCAACCGCACGGGCGTGGATCTTTTCGCTGACCAGATGGTGCAGCTTGAGCATGTACATCACACCAACCACAACACGCTGTTCCATACGATCACCTGTACGACCGTCAAAGAGCTCGGTCTTACCATCAGATGAGAGACCGGCTTCGCCGAGCATCTTGAAGATCTGTTCCTCAGAAATGCCGTCAAAAATCGGTGTTGCCGCATGCATACCCAAATGTTTACAAGCCCAACCGAGGTGGGTTTCAAGAACCTGCCCCACGTTCATGCGTGAAGGTACACCCAACGGGTTGAGTACGATGTCCACTGGAGTTCCATCCGGCAGGAACGGCATGTCTTCCTCGGCAACAATACGGGAAATTACCCCTTTGTTACCGTGGCGTCCGGCCATTTTATCACCAACAGAAAGTTTCTTCTTCTCGGCAACGTAAACCTTAACGGATTTAACGATACCCGCATCGACCTCTTCGCCACTTCCGGCGCGGTCCATGGAGCGGTCCTTGTCCTGTTTGGCTTCAACGAACTTGTTCCGGTATTCATCGATAATGCCCATGATCTTGATGCGGATCGGGGACGGATCGATTTCAACGTGCTCGTAGTTAGCCGCCAGTTTACGCAGAAGCGTTTTAGTGATTTTACGATTAGCCGGGATGATTACATCGCCGCTGCTTGCATTCATCACATCCAACGGAATCTTCTCACCCAGCAGGATATTGGAGAGGGCCTCCGTTAGATCTTCTGTCAGCTGAGCCACCACATCGTCATGACGCTCGGAAATCTCTTTCTCGAGTTTCTTAACATCGGTCTGCTTCCCTTTTTCGGAAGCGCCCAAGGCGTCGTTTTTGGACGAAACTTTCACGTCCATCACAATACCATGTGTACCGGAAGGTGCTTTCAGCGACGTATCGCGAACATCGGCTGCTTTTTCGCCGAAAATGGCACGCAGCAGGCGTTCTTCAGGCGCAAGCTCGGTTTCGCTCTTCGGTGTAATTTTACCGACGAGAATATCGCCCGGCTTAACTTCAGCACCGACCTGAATGATTCCGTCGTGCGACAGGTTTTTCAGGGCTTCTTCACCAACATTCGGAATATCGCGGGTGATTTCTTCAGGACCCAGTTTCGTGTCACGAGCACCACATTCAAATTCTTCAATATGAATGGATGTGTAAACGTCTTCGCGAACCATTTTCTGGTTGATCAGGATCGCATCCTCGAAGTTGTAACCAGACCACGGCATGAACGCGACAACCACGTTTTTACCCAAAGCCAGTTCGCCCTCATCCGTGCCGGAACCATCAGCCAGCACATCACCGGCCTTAATTTTCTGGCCGATTTTAACCAGCGGACGCTGGTTCAGACAGGTACCTGCGTTAGAACGCATGAATTTGCGAAGCTTGTAATCCTGGAAGTCATTTCCGGTTTTTTTCACCGGCATTTTCCCATCCTTGGAAATCAAGATATGCAATTCGTCAAAAAGGATTTATACTCTGATC
>CAKZQV010000016.1 GCA_937141895.1 uncultured Verrucomicrobiota bacterium | reverse complement strand
CCTGCCCAACCTATCGACAAGAAGGAATCTCTAAGACGCTCTTCCGAGAAGAACCCAAATTTTTGCATCTTGTTTACGTATAACGATTGAATCTAGATCCGGGAATGGACATGAACAAATCGGTGTTTTGTATACTGATATCAGGTTCAATCTCGGACTATTGCCCTGCCTCTGTAGGTTGGGACGTTGGTTTTCTTCATTTCCATCCTTGAGATGGCCGATTGTAGTTCCTTGCATCACAACTACTTACCGTTATGCATTTCTTAACGAACGGCCCTTATTCAGCTTAACAGGAAAACATTCGACAAAATGGTTCAGGACCACATTATTTTTATAACCTATTGGAGTTCGGTGTATTCCGTATATTTCGTGGTGATTCATTTCCGAACCTAGGTGGATCCGTTGCAAATAAAATTTCTGAGTACGAGACCGAGGCGCCTGAAATCACCAGCTTCCCCACAAAAATCTACGCAGAACCATAAAATTGCCCTGAATGTCGCATAATCTTCATAAATTGAAAGCATAGTCCTGACGCCTCTAGCTCAGAGCATGTTACAAATCTTAAAAGGCTAGCTCTTGGTTTAAGGAAGGTTTCCCTTCGTTCCCACAGGCGATGATGAAGAATCAAAACGTGAGATCAACGGTAGGTTTTGCCGCATGTATCAGGAGATGTCGTAAATGGAAAGCCGCAATATAACTGGAGAGAAAAATTATGAAGAAAAATACAATATGCTCAACCGTTTTACTCGGGCTCTTTGCTGCTGCATCCGGATATGCAGCAACCCAAGTTCCATCGAATATCTACTTGCACAGCCCGTTGAAGTCGGTGATTCCTCTCAGAGACTTTGGTGATCATTCTGAGTGGTATTATACAAAGGATAATGGCACGACTCAGGTCTTTAGATTGGGGAAGAATGAAACGGGCTATGAGGGAGATGCTGCAAATCCCGGCCGTATTCGCGTAGAAACGTTTATGAAAGACGAAAAATCTGCCAATTCGAGCGATTGGCGATATTTTCAATGCACGTACCGAATGGATAAACATGGAGGGCCTGCAGATTCAACACACGCGATCCTGCAAATGAAAGAGCCGCCGCCCAATCTTGATGTTCAATGGGAAGTTCAAATTAATTATGACGGGGATAATTCTGTCCGTTTGAATCATCGTCGTTTACCGGACCAAATTTTGGGACGAAACATGTTAGGTAAGGAATTTACCATACGGGTGGCTTCGAATGGCCGCCGCTATAAAGTGTGGTACAACGGAACGTTGGTCTCAAATGTAGAGCATCAAATGTCATCCAATGGCTCAAGAGGCTATTCGTGGCGATGGGGGATGTATACGCAGAGACAATATGAAGCGTCTACGTTGGTTGTGAAAAACATTTCAACTGGTCACACCACGAGTGCCGGGGCATGGGGATATACCAAAGTGGCGAATGAAAACCAGACGGTTAAGTTTTTTGGCAAGGTGAATGTTGCCTACGGTGCCAATGGAAAATATGCCTACCGATATGACCGCAAAGGCGATATTAAGTTCTATAACAGGGGGTTTGGCGATCCGATTCCTGGTGTAGCAAAAAAAGGCTATTATCAAAATGCGGGTTTCATTGGCCCATCGGATTACATTTATTGTGCTCAAGAGAACGAGACGGTCAATTTTGGAAGCAAGTCTGTTGACGTTGCGTATGGAATTAATGGGTCCTATAAATACCGCTCCAATAAATCGGGAAATGTTAAATTCTATAACACTGGGTTTGGTGGCGATCCAGCACCTGGCGTGAAAAAAGCCGGCTTTTATAAATATTAATCCACGTACGTGATCGATGAACCTGCAAGCACTCGTTTGGGTGTGTTTGCAGGTTTCTTTTCTAACTGCGCAGCGGTTTCCAGTTGTGCGACTCCTTGTAGCGAGAGGGTTGAAGTTGTTGGAGCGCGGCAGGCGAGACGCCTGCGGTACATTTCCTGATTGCGAAAAATCATCCAATCATCCTGTCAAAAAGACGATCTCGAGCTTCAGCTTGGAGGTTGAAGCGACGGAGTAGTGTTGGACTCCGATCCGCCGTTTCCTGGGAGAGATTAAGGAGTTTAGGACTGCCAACCCCTGCGATTTCTCTAAGGGAGATCCACTTCATTTTTTTTGTTGCTTGGACGTGTTTTAATTCAACGGTTTGAATAAATGGGGTTTTGGTTTTTTTGTGAGCGTGTGAGATCTTTAGTCGTTGTAAATGGTGATCAATAGGCCGATGACGCTATCGCGAATGGAAGCTTGAACGGATCGAATTAAGAGGCGATTCAAGAGGGGTGCGATGCGAATTACCCCATTCGTCATCAAGAACTCGGTTTACTTGGCGGTTCCAAATGACCGAATGAATAGACTCAAACAATAAGGAGAGAAATCATGAAGAACAAAATATGCTCATCCGCCCTACTCGGGCTCTTTGCTGCTGCATCCGGATATGCAGCAACCCAAGTTCCATCGAATATCTACTTGCACAGCCCGTTGAAGTCGGTGATTCCTCTCAGAGACTTTGGTGATCATTCTGAGTGGTATTATACAAAGGATAATGGCACGACTCAGGTCTTTAGATTGGGGAAGAATGAAACGGGCTATGAGGGAGATGCTGCAAATCCCGGCCGTATTCGCGTAGAAACGTTTATGAAAGACGAAAAATCTGCCAATTCGAGCGATTGGCGATATTTTCAATGCACGTACCGAATGGATAAACATGGAGGGCCTGCAGATTCAACACACGCGATCCTGCAAATGAAAGAGCCGCCGCCCAATCTTGATGTTCAATGGGAAGTTCAAATTAATTATGACGGGGATAATTCTGTCCGTTTGAATCATCGTCGTTTACCGGACCAAATTTTGGGACGAAACATGTTAGGTAAGGAATTTACCATACGGGTGGCTTCGAATGGCCGCCGCTATAAAGTGTGGTACAACGGAACGTTGGTCTCAAATGTAGAGCATCAAATGTCATCCAATGGCTCAAGAGGCTATTCGTGGCGATGGGGGATGTATACGCAGAGACAATATGAAGCGTCTACGTTGGTTGTGAAAAACATTTCAACTGGTCACACCACGAGTGCCGGGGCATGGGGATATACCAAAGTGGCGAATGAAAACCAGACGGTTAAGTTTTTTGGCAAGGTGAATGTTGCCTACGGTGCCAATGGAAAATATGCCTACCGATATGACCGCAAAGGCGATATTAAGTTCTATAACAGGGGGTTTGGCGATCCGATTCCTGGTGTAGCAAAAAAAGGCTATTATCAAAATGCGGGTTTCATTGGCCCATCGGATTACATTTATTGTGCTCAAGAGAACGAGACGGTCAATTTTGGAAGCAAGTCTGTTGACGTTGCGTATGGAATTAATGGGTCCTATAAATACCGCTCCAATAAATCGGGAAATGTTAAATTCTATAACACTGGGTTTGGTGGCGATCCAGCACCTGGCGTGAAAAAAGCCGGGTTTTATAAATATTAATCCGCGTACGTGATCGATGAACCTGTAAACACGCTGGTATCGGTGTGTTTGCAGGTTTACTCTTTTAAGTCCGTAGCGGTTTCCTGTACATCGTCTCTTTGTTGCGGTCTGATTTTTTCGCGGGAATACCCCGTTTTATAACAGTAACTAGTAGGTAGGCATGTCGATGAAGCACATTTGGATCATAGCGATATCGGTGGGCGTGGGATTTTTCGCCGGGTATTCCATTAAGAAAACGGGAGAACCTTCGATGAACGTTCCCGTAGCAGCTGAGAGGGCGGCGGTTGAGCGGAATGAATCAACGTCTCTCGCTGAAAACCCAGCAGAAAAAAAGGGGGCAGAATGGCTTGAGCATTCGGTGCCGCCGCCTGCCACGTCTGTCCAACCGTTAGAGGCTTTGTCTCCGAATGTTTACGCCGATGTTCTTCAGAATTTTGATGAAGAAATCACGATGGCTATGCTCCAAAAACTTTTGGAGACTGATCCCGCAACAGCGCTGGATTACATGCAGAAGAATATGGAGGGGATGTTCTATGCTCAGTTGCTGACCTCTTGGACGCAGCAAGATCCTGTTAATGGGTATCGTTGGATTAAAGAAAATGAACTGAATATGGACTCTGCTTCTTACGATGCTTTGGAACTGAGTACATTACTTGCCATGTCCAAAAGCCATCCGGCGGATGCATTGCAATACATAGATACCATTACAAACGATGAAGATCGGGGCATGCTCCTCGCGGAGATTGCGGGTGATTATACCCGAGAAAATCCTGCGGCAGCATTTGATTGGTTGGAGCAGCTATCTATGGATGAATCGGTTTCGCATGCGGATCTTACGCGTGGCTATCAGAAAGCGATTGCAGCCTATTCGGAGTCGAATCCGGCGCAAGCGGCCGCGCTTGTTCAAGCGTTGGACTCGCCCAAATTACAGGAACAATTAGCTGGTAGCGTGGCGGCTAGCCTGGCGGCCCAAAATATGGAACAAGCCATCGCATGGCTGGGTGGCTTACCTCTTGCGGAAAGTAAGTATGCGGGATGGTACGGCCTGTTGGAAAATGCGAATGAAGCGGACCAGCAACTATTGGTTAAGCGATTCCTGAATGATCCAAACCTTTTGCAGTCTGATTCATCCCATTTAAATCAGATTCTATACCGCTGTGCAGAGGTCAACTTGCCTTTGGCCGTAGAGCAATTTAATTCCATTCCTGATGCTGCCAAAGAAGAAGCTGCCGAAGTGGTGATTAATAAATGGGCTGATCAGGAAAGAGGAGCAGAGGCCGCGGGCGAATGGATAAGCCATAATCTGGAAGGCGCTGCGTATGATCGAGGGGCTAAGCTACTCGCCGAAGAATATATGCATACGCGATCTAATCCTGAGCAGGCCTTCCTGTGGTTAAACAGCATTGAGTCGCAGGAGGTGCGAACAGGCTTGATCAAGCAGTTTATTCATTCTGCCAAGCCGGATGATCTTTCCTATATCGATGCTACATTGCAAAATATTGAACTTTCGGCCGAAGACCGTGCGAACGTGGATCAATTGCTGGATGAGCGAATTAAGAATGACTTCTCTAATTTAATTTTGCCTTAAACCTCGTGTTTCGTGCTGATCTCCACACGAGCATTAAGCGCATGGCCCCATGCTTGGGTTAAGTATTTTTTTGACTAGCGGGTAGGAGCAGAATGATGGATCGATTAACGTTGATAGTGGGTATATGCTGCATTCTATGCGGCTCAGCATTTGCGCAAAAACGAATCATAGCCAGAAAGCCGTCGGCGCCCATTTCATCTTTTTCTGCGGTCGTTGAGAATGAAATGATGGAACGCGGCCGAACGAATGAGGTCTATGAATTAATCGCTGACTTCCTTGCAGAGACCTTGCATGACGATGCGTATTCGTCTGCATATCGTGATTTGATGTGCTCCGTCACGAACGATGTTCCAATATCCGACGGTGCCGCACTGCTGTCGGCGGGGTTCAACACGCTCTCTATGCCGGAAGAGAAGCAAAACGTGGCGATGCTATCGCTTGTTAAATACAATGATTTTTCCTTAGCGGAACAACTCACGTTTGGTAAGTCGGACCGTTTTATTAAATGCTACGTGTATCAACCGTTGGCGGAAGGGGCAAAGCCTCGCGATGTGGAAAAATGGGAACGCATTATTTTAAAATCCTGCATGCGTGAAATACGCCAAAACTTTGAGTCCTTCTGGAAAGAGGGCGCCGGAGGAAGCGATGAACAGCTCTTACTCCCTATGTGGTTAGCAAAATATGGGAAAAGCGATGCCACAAAACAGTTTCTGATCCATGCGCCCTTTGAACGATTTGGGATACTCTATATGTGCGGCAAACAACCCTGGTCGACCGAATTTAAACAAATGACAGGATATACCTGCGATGACTGGTTAAGCTGGTACAGGGATTATGTCATTCAGCCCGCCGGACTCGAAGAGGATTTTAAGCGCGAAATGATCAGTCGAGGGAATTACATCCGCGCTCTATATGAAGCATTTGAGTAGAGCCTTCGGTGCGTTCGTTAACTTCGTCGAAGTCGCCGATTTCACGGCATCTGCAGCTTCCAAACTTTGCAGCTACAGCAAACTTGGCCATTCTCGGATCTAGGCTTAGAAGTCGTCCGCATTCTGCACGCAGAAGGGTTCTTTAATTAGATCTTTTGCGGCGAGCACGGCCTGACCGGTGCCCCAGGGTTTGGTGCGGCCTTCGGGAAGGGTGAAGCCTTCGGGCAAATCTTCCAATGATTGGAAGGCGTAGGCGACGTCGATTTTATCGGTGAATTTGCTGCCGACCTGTTCTTTGAAGGCGTCTTCAAAATCGTGACGGATCACAAAAACCACTTTCCCGAATCCGGCCTTGATGGCATCGAAAATAGAATATTCGAGCAGGGTTTCGCCATTGGGGCCTACGGGATCGAGCTGTTTGAGTCCGCCATAGCGGCTGCCCATGCCGGCGGCCATAATCAGAAGGGTCGGTTTCATCGTAATCCTTTGGTTCAAAATTGAAGCCAAAGGCTAACAGGGCGAAGAGCCTTTTTGAACCGCTAATGGACGGGAATTCACACGAATACTGATAAGTGAAATGAATGTCCGAGGAGGGGGATGGCATCCGTTTCGGACTCCTATACACGTGACGGTGCTTAAGGTCGAAAACGGGTGTGAAAAAAAGGTGAAGAAACTGCGCAACTTTCGACACTGATATTCGTTTGTTTTTACAGGAAATTAAATCTCGAAAGAAATCGGTTTATCCAAGGATGTAGAACCTTAATGAACAGGCCCTTTATTTTATCGCTTTCACTTATCTTTTTGCTGTTTTCGTATACGAATGTCGTTGTACGGGCACAGGAGGTCATCACATCTGCAGAATGGGGAACGATTGAGGTTAAGCCATTCGTGCTGACCGTATCATTACGGGATCCACGCTATCGCTC
>CAKZQV010000015.1 GCA_937141895.1 uncultured Verrucomicrobiota bacterium | reverse complement strand
GTCTCTACTTCCGCTTCCTCTTCATTTTCATCAATCACGACAAACGGCATTTTGGCGGCCATCAGTTCGGAGACTACGCGGGTGCCGGTTCGGCCGTAGCCGCAGATAATGACGTGGTTTTTCATGTGGGTTATTTTTTTTATCATGGATCTTCTCCCGAAAACGTTGGTAATGCTGCGCTGGAACATAAATTCGGCTAAGCGGCCGAGGCTGTAGGCCATTACACCGACGCCACCGAAAATCAGCAACGTCGTAAACAGACGGCCTGCATCGGAGAGTGGGTGGACTTCGGTAATGCCGACGGTGGAAATGGTAATGACGGTCATGTAGAACGAATCCAGCAGGTTCCAATCTTCGATGATCATATAACCGGCCGTTCCAAACGCCAGAACCACCAGAATGGCAAACGCCCCTCGTTTTAGTCCGGATCTGATCTGATCGTTAATGACTTTCATTTGCATGTACTCAGTAAAACGGATTGATTCAGCTCTTTCCAAACCTAAATTCTTTTTAGTAGCTTGAATCCCGAGGTTTTATGCATTCATTTACCAGAAAGCTGTTTCTCTATCATACGGCCCTGTTTGCAGGTGGATTCGGAGCGATCACGGTCGAGGCCAGAACGCCGACGGGGACCGTATCGCTGGCCTATATCGCCCGCCTGTATTCCATGAAAACCAAACTCTTCGGCAAGAAGGTGCTGATGGAGAATAAATACAACAAGGTCGAAATCGAAACCAACAGCCGCCGCGCGTACATCAACGGCGTGATGGTCTGGCTGCATGCCCCTTGTCGAAAACACGGTAATGAATGGACGATCCGGGAGGTTGATTTTAAGGGGAGCATGGATCCCATTCTGCGGACCTATGCCTATGCGCCGAAACGCATGCCGCGCCTGGTGGTGCTTGACCCCGGCCACGGCGGGCGTGACACCGGGAGCATAAGTCCCAAAGGCTACAAGGAAAAAGAGATCGTTCTGAACATTTCCTATAAGGTGAAAAAACTGCTCGAAGCAAAAGGTATCCGGGTGAAAATGACCCGTACCGGCGATACCTATCCAAACCTCGATGTGCGCAGCACGTATGCCTACAAAGTCGGCGCCGATCTCTTTGTCAGTATTCACGCCAATGCGGCGGGCGCTTCATCGGCCAGCGGCGTTGAGACCTTTATTACGGCCTCCTCGGGCTATGATTCCACCAATATGTATGGTCAGGATCAGGACACGTTTGCATTCAAAAACAATACCTACGACGCCATGAATTCGGTTCTCGGATTTTCCATTCACAGCAATCTGGTGAAAATGTCGAAGCGTGATGACCGCGGCCTGCGTCGGGCACGTTACTCGGTGCTGAAGCATACGCGGTGTCCATCTGTTTTGGTTGAATGCGGTTTTCTTACGAATCCGCATGAAGAAAGCCTGCTCAACAGTCCGAGCTATCGCGAGCTCGTCGCGCGCGGGATTGCCAACGGGGTGCTGGGCTACTTTACGCTCATCAAACGTTCCCTGCGCTAGTCTTTAGACGCAGTCTATATTGAGGCTGTTCAGCTTTTCCTTATTGAACCTGAGGGGTTTTCGGGTAGCGTACATCTTTGTGTTCGCTAGGGGTGTCCGACCAATTCGGACTGAGATTCCAACCCTTGGAACCTGCGCGGGTCATGCCGTGAAGGGAAGCGATGATGCCTTCCTTTCCGTATCCTGCGCCTTAACGATAGGTGAATAAAATGAGCGGTTACGGTAAATATTTTCCAAGGTCTGAAAAAACATATGTCGAAGGGTCGCGCCCGGATATTCGGGTGCCGTTCCGGAGAATTAAGCTGCATGGCGATAACGAAGATCTAAATGTCTACGACTGCAGTGGGCCTTATACCGATGCTTCCTATGAACCCGATCTGACCCAGGGGCTTCCTGCGATTCGTTCGGACTGGATTACGGAACGTAACGATGTTGAACTGTATTTGTCCGGTGTGGATATTCTGTCAAATCCGGAGAAGGCCTTCCAAGGGTTGGAACGTGAGCCGCTTCGTGCAAAAGGCGGCGCATCCGTTACGCAGATGACGTATGCTAAAAACGGCATGATCACGCCCGAGATGGAATATGTGGCGATCCGCGAACGGGTTGAGCCGGAATTTGTCCGCGAAGAGGTGGCTGCCGGCCGCGCTGTGATTCCGCTGAATATCAATCATCCGGAAGCGGAGCCGATGATTATCGG
Source organism: uncultured Verrucomicrobiota bacterium (assembly GCA_937141895.1). Classification (GTDB taxonomy): domain Bacteria; phylum Verrucomicrobiota; class Kiritimatiellia; order Kiritimatiellales; family Pontiellaceae; genus Pontiella. The sequence goes on along the minus strand of CAKZQV010000015.1, from coordinate 174 downwards.
TCGGAAATTTAAAACCAAGATTAATGCCAATATCGGTAACTCGGCGCTCGGTTCTTCGATTGATGAAGAAGTGGACAAAATGCGCTGGGCCACGCTCTGGGGCGCGGACACAGTGATGGACCTGTCGACCGGGACGGATATTCATGACACCCGCGAATGGATTGTTCGGAATTC
>CAKZQV010000014.1 GCA_937141895.1 uncultured Verrucomicrobiota bacterium | reverse complement strand
CAACGGCGATCCGGCGGCCCTGAGTTACGCCGAAGTAAAACTGGCCTACCCCGGCCTCGTGGCGATCGCGTCCCACCGCATGGCACACGAACTCTATAACCTCGAGGTTCCATTGATCCCCCGCATCATGAGCGAATATACCCATTCGCTCACCGGAATTGATATTCATCCCGGCGCCACCATCGGAAAAGGCTTCTTTATCGACCACGGCACCGGCGTTGTAATTGGCGAAACCTGCCACATCGGCGACAACGTTAAGCTCTATCAGGGCGTAACGCTCGGCGCGAAAAGCTTTCCGCTCGACGAACACGGTCGCCCGATCAAACACATCCAGCGTCACCCGACGGTCGAAGATGGTGTAATCGTCTATGCCAACAGCACCATTCTAGGCGGCGACACCGTCATCGGCGCCGGAACCACCGTGGCCGGCAACGTTTTCCTGATGGAAAGCACCCCGCCAAACAGCCTCGTAACCCGTTCCGACAGCGGTGTGAATATCCGCACCCGAGAGGTTCACGGACACGGTCTGGGAATTTAAACCGACGGCGGAAGCTCGATCCAGAAACAGCACCCGCCGCCGGGATGATCATCCACACCGAACCGCCCGGCATGCGCTTCACAGATATCCGCCACTATGGCCAGACCGAGGCCCACGCTCTCTTTCCCGGAACCCGGACTCCGCTCGAACGGACGGAATACGGAGAGCTTGCGTTCAGGGGGAAGCCCCGGTCCGGAATCCGCAACCGTCATTCGGGTGAATCCGGCCGGGGTCTTTGATAACCCGATTTGGATTCGGCCACCGTCCGGCGAATATTTAAGCGCATTATCCATTAAATTTACCAGCGCCTCCCGTAGCAGATCAGGAACTCCGACTAGAAGAAACGGCTCTAAACCAACATTCAGTTCAACGGATATATTCCGCGTCTCCCCGATGATCTGCCCCTCTCGCACCACGTCTTCGGCTATTTGCCGAAGATCAACTTCTGACTGACTGCACCTCAGCGCTCCGCTTGCAGCACGTGCAAGCAGCAGCAATTGATCCACCGTTCGTTTCAAGCGGTCCGTATCCTCCAGAATGGTACCAATCACCGTCCGATATTCTTCTTCTGTGCGCGGATATTTGAGACATACCTCGCTGTTAGCCTGTATGGCAGCCAGCGGATTACGCAATTGATGAGAGGCGTCGTAGCTGAACCGGTGCAAACGATCCAGCAGCTTCTGGTAACTGTCGAACGTTTTATTCAGTGTGGTGGCCAACCGCCCGACCTCATCATTAGGATTCTCAACCTCAATCCGGTTTGTAAGACAACCGGCACTGATGTGTTCCGCCTGAACCACCATGGCATTCCAGGGCCGCAACAGCAGTTTGGCAATAAACCACGCCCCGACAAGACCGGTGGGAAAGAGGACGGCCATCACAACGCCCAGAACGATAAGTTCTTCGAGCTCCTCTTCCAGCAAAGCCGGATGCTCCAAATATTCAATAAGATCAAAAATGGTCAGAGCCGATGCAATCAACGTGAAAATGATCAATGTATGCAGCGCCAGCCAGATGAAAAAACGAAAGCGAATCGTCCGGTTCTTCATACGTCCTCCTTCAAAACAAATCCGACGCCGCGCACGGTATGAAGCAGTGGCGCTTCACCGGGCACTTCCAGTTTCTGTCGCAAACGGGAAATATGCACATCAATGACGTTGGCCATCGATGCCATCGCCGAGCGGACATTCCAGACATGCTCCTGAAGCATCTGACGGGTGGCCACCTCTCCGCGTAACGAGACAAGATAGGCGAGCAGATCAAACTCGCGCGGCGTCAAGTCCAGCAAGCGTCCAGCCCGCGAAGCGTTGCGGCTCGGCAGGTCGATGGTCAGATCCCCGACGGCACGCTGCAGGCGAACACGGTCGGAATGGCGCAGCTGTATGCGGATGCGGGCCAGCAGCTCCTCAAAAGCATAGGGTTTAACCAGATAATCATCAGCGCCGCCTTCAAGTCCCCCCACCCGGTCAGAAACGCCCGAACGCGCGGTGGTGATGATCACCGGAAGCTCCGCATTGGTTTCCCGAATAAAGTGAAGCAGTTCCGAACCATCGCCATCCGGCAACCCCATATCCAGCAGCACCAAAGCCGGCGGTTCATCGTACAAAAGAGATTTGGTCTCGCTGACCGTGCCGGCGACGATGCAGACATAGCCCGCCTCGACAAGTCCTTTGGAAAGACTCGCCGCGAGATTTTTATCGTCTTCAACGAGCAGTATCCGGCTGTTCATATTCATCATGATACCTTTGATAATTCCAAGGACTGGAAACTATCACCGCAGCCCCATGGATACAATCTTCCAAACCTTACGGTATCTTCAGATTTGTTCATTTGTAAAAAACGTAGAGCAGGTAGATGTTTTAAACACACCACAAGGAGACCTGATTCATGCATCGAACATTCAAGCTACTTACTTTTTCCATTCTGCTGACTTTGAGTTCATGGGCCGATATCGCCGAAACAACGGCGTTTATCGCATTCAAAGGAACATCCACCCTCCATGATTTCGAGGGCACCGCCGCCTCTCAGCCCTTTGTGCTTACCTTTAAGGAAAATCCCGAAACCGGGCACATTCTGATTTCAGCAGACGCGGTCCTGAAAGTCAGTGCAATGAGCACCGACCATAAAAAGCGCGATAAGAATATGTTTAAAATGCTCGATCATGAAAACTTCAGCCTGATTTCCGGTTCACTCTCTGAAACCTCTTTTCCAATCTCTGGAAACGGGAATGCCAAACTGAAACTGAAAATCCGGGATACCGAAAAGACGGTGGAGGCCAACTTTTCCAACTGGAAACGGGAAGGAAATAAAATCAGTGTTGATATGAAATTTTCAGTCTCCCTGACCTCTTTCGGCCTAAAACCGCCCTCCGTCATGGGCGTCATCCGTGTCGGTGATACCGTAACCGTCGAATGCGAAGTGGAAGGAACCTGCCTATGAAAACCTACATCCACCACATCGAACCCGTACTCCCTAAATTTTCCTATCGTCAGGATTATGCCCGCGACCGCATGATCGGTTGGATGCCCGGCAAGCGCAACCGACGCCTGATCAAAGGCATTTATGATCATTCCGGCATCAACACCCGGCACAGCATACTGCCCGACTTCGGGCCCAACGCGGATCCGGTTCTGTTCCGGGAAGATGAAAACGGCCTGATCGTCGAGCCATCCACCCAGGCC
>CAKZQV010000013.1 GCA_937141895.1 uncultured Verrucomicrobiota bacterium | reverse complement strand
TTTCCAGCAGTAGACGCCGGCTCGCTTGGGATCGAAGTGGTGTAGCGCCCATTGAATATGTCGCCGGAGCAGGGGCAGCGCGGTCGTGATGAATTCTTCAGATTTCCCTCTGGCATACACGCATTCGGTCGTTTGGGCCAGTACTGGCTTGGGGGCTTCTAGTGTTGAGTGCGTGGTGTGCGGTGTAAATTGAACGGGAATGGCTCCGGCATTGGTCTGTATTTTCAACGCGCAGGTGACCAGTTCCTCGGCCATGCGAATGTCTATGAGTCGCCAGGCCTGGGCCAGAGCGAACAGTTCGTTCATATTCATGCCCGGCGTGTCCGATTCGGAGGATTGGCACCAGTGCATCGGAAGAGCCCCTTCCGGCGGACGCAAGGCTTTCATCATGGATTCTGCACTGATTACGGCGAGTGCATCATGATGCGACATTTCCTCGAGCAGATCATGTGTGCCGGCCCGTAGTTCCCGTTCGTTGCTGAGCGTGAGGTTTAAGTCTGAGCTCAAATAGTGTTCCGCCGTTCGGATCGCTTCCTCTTTCAGGGGGGATTTATTGACGAGACAGAAGTGATCATCCTTGATGGCCAAAAGAATCAGGTCATCATCCGTTTCCAACCATTGGAACTTTTCCTCCTGATGGATGGGGCGATCGCTAGCCAGAACCGGTCCGGGAATGCCCTCGAAGCGGCCCCATAAAATCCCGGGCTCTGGGGTGATGACCTCGGTGGCCAGTCGTTTATTTTTTCGGTCATAGTAGGCGCAGAATCCATTAAACAGAATGTTGATCCTGCTGTTTTGAGGGACAGGAAGTTGAAACCCCCAGTCCGCGTCATCTACGTTAGGGCTGAGCTGGCCCACCGTTTCATGGGTTCGGAAAAAGCGATGGGCTCCGGTGGCGCGGAAACTGGAGCTGCAGTTGCGCGGCTCCAGAGTCCAGTCGGCGAGCCACGGATGTGCGGGATAGGATCTGAAGATAAAATTCATCTGAAAATAGTGTTTGGTATGGCTGAAATCTTCAAGCGAAATAAACCTGCGAAGGCCTTGTTAAAAATTATGAAGGTTTACGTTGACGGGGGGACGGAAGTTGCTATTAATTAAGGGCTTTGTTCACTATAATAGGTGAACTGTATACTTCTATAAATCAAGGACGACCATGGCTGTTTCGAAAAAGAAGACTTCCGCTAAGAAAACCGCAAAGAAGAAATCGACTGCTAAAAAAGCGCCGGCCAAGAAAAAAGCCGCCAGTACAACCGCAAAAGAAGCCGCCCCGATCACGGTTGGAAAGAAAGCTGCCGCTCCAGGAAAAAAGATGACGCCTGCCAAAAAAACGGCCGCAAAAAAAGCGCCAGCTAAAAAAGCGGCGGCCAAGAAAACCGTCGCGAAAAAAGCGCCGGCCAAAAAGGCGGCAGAGAAAAAGGCCCCCAAGGCGAAGTCTGTACCGCAAACCCAGGAACAGAAAGTGGCCGCAACCGTGGCGGCAGTGGATGAAGCTACGGCCGGCGGTGTTTCCCTGATGGATCGCGAAGAGCGCAATGACCGCATTAAAGAGCTGATGGCTCTTGCATCCGAGCACGGCTTCCTGACGTTTGAAGATATTAACGAAGCCTTTCCGGAAGATCTGGTTGTTGTTGAGGATATTGATAAGATTGTCGGCCTTCTTCAGAGCATGGAAATCGACATTATCAAGCAGGATGATGTGGAGGAATATCAGGCCCGCCTCGAAAAAGAACAGGCCGATAAACAGAGCGCCCGTTCAGACGTTTTGGATGACCCGGTTCGTATGTACCTCAAGCAGATGGGCCAGGTTCCGCTGCTGACTCGTGAGCAGGAGGTGGAAATCTCCATGCGCATAGAAGAAGCCGAAATTGCCACAACCAAAATGTTCAACCGTCTAGGCTGTGCCACGGATGCCTATCTGGGTGTGATTGAGCGCCTCGAACTGGGTAAAGAACGTTTTGACCGTATTATTTCCGACAAACACGTAGAGTGTCGTGAAGACTATTTTAATGATTTGCCGAAAGTCCTGAAGGGGATTGATCGTAACCGTGAGCTGAAGCTGAAGTATTACCTTGAATATACCAAAGCGAAGAAGGGCAGCCCGGAAGAGAAAAAGGCCATAAAGAATTTTGATAAGGCGCAGGATCGTCTTTCGCAATACTTCAAGCAGCTTCACTTCAAGCAGAAAGCCATTGAGGATGTGGTTCCGGAAGTGGATACATACCATCACAAAATGGTAGAGTTGCTGGCCGAAAAAGACCGTCTGAAAAAGAGCCGTGCAAAAAGTGCCAATACTGACCTCCGTACCATTCGCAAAGAGATCAAGGAGCTTGAAACCTATCTGCATATGGAGCAGAAGGAATTTGAAAAGCACTATGCGGATCTCAGAGTCTGGTTGCGTAAAGGGCTGAAAGCCAAAACCGAAATGATCGAGGCCAACCTTCGCCTCGTCATTTCGATCGCAAAAAAATACACCAACCGGGGGCTCTCGTTCCTGGACTTGATTCAGGAAGGCAACATGGGCCTGATGAAAGCGGTTGAGAAATTTGAATACCGCCGGGGATATAAATTCTCCACCTATGCCACGTGGTGGATTCGCCAGGCGATTACCCGTTCCATTGCCGACCAGGCACGTACGATCCGTATTCCGGTGCACATGATCGAAACGATCAATAAACTGATGCGTATCCAGAAACAGCTGTTGCAGGAGTTTGGTCGTGAAGCCACGCCGGAAGAGCTGGCGGATGAGATGGAACTGCCGGTTGAACGCGTCCGAGCCATCCTGAAAATTGCGCAGCAGCCGATTTCGCTGCAGAGCCCGATTGGGGATTCCGATGATACGCATTTCGGTGATTTCATTGAGGATAAGTCTGCTGAGAAACCGGATGAAATGACGGCCTTCAGTCTGCTGAAAGAAAAGATCGGCGACGTTCTTGAAACGCTGACGGAACGCGAGCAGGAAGTGCTTACCCTGCGCTTCGGCTTGGTGGATGGCTATCCCCGTACATTGGAAGAAGTCGGTCGTAAATTTAATGTTACACGTGAACGTATTCGTCAGATTGAAGCGAAGGCGCTTCGTAAGATGCGTCACCCGACCCGAATCCGCAAACTCGAGGGCTTCCTCGACGGCGAATAAAAGCCATGGGCGCGATTAAATCGATAATCAAGCGGGATGGCCAGCTGGTCTGGTATGACCGTGGTCGTATCACAAATGCCATCTTTAAAGCCGCCGCGGCTTCCAGCGGCGGCTTTGGCTTTGAAGAAGCGGAACGACTGGCCCATGCGGTTGAACAGCGCACGGCGGAAAGCTATGCGGATCAGACGCCGACCGTTGAAGATCTGCAGGATATTGTAGAAGCCGTGCTCATGGAAAATGGGCATATCAAAGTTGCCCGGGCCTATATCATCTATCGCCAGAAACGTTCGGAAATCCGTGAGGCCAAGCAGGGGGCAGTCGAGGCCACCGATAATATTCCTTACAAGCTGATCTATGAAGTGCTGCGCTGGAATATGGAGCATGGGTGCGAATCGGTTCTGGGGATCAACCAGATCATTGAATCAGGACATTATCCGGATCTGGTGCGGGCCTGTGAACAGCGCTATGCCGGAGAGTGTGGTATGGCTGGCGAGCGGGGGTTGCAGCAGGGG
>CAKZQV010000012.1 GCA_937141895.1 uncultured Verrucomicrobiota bacterium | reverse complement strand
AAAAGTGTTTAATGTCATCGCGCGGATGATCTTTCCAGTCCGACAGGTTGTTAAATTCAACCACCTTATCGCCTTTCAGGCCGAGGCCATCGAACTCAACCGTCCAACTGCCGCTGATGGACAGCGGAACCTGCAGGTCCGTCATATTGACGCTTTCGGTTTTCCCGGAAGCCCACTCAATTTCATAGGATCCTTTTTTATCGGCAATCAGCTGCATGTGATTATTCGAATCCAAAACAACGCGCCCCGTTCCCGGTGTAATCTTTGCCACCGGATCGATGCCTTTCGAAGCGGATCGGAAGACCACAAACACGGAGCCGTATGGATCAAGTTCGATCGGACATTCCGTACGCCCGTCGACATTCCGAAACTGTGCGGTTCGTTCCATGCGTCCGGTGTCTGCATCCCAGAATTCCGGAATCCGATCCGCGATGCGGAAGGAGCAGTTGAAAGTTGCCGCGTCCCCATTCGGATTGTGAATAAAATAGAGATCGTCCGTGCCGACGTTCCGATGAATAAAACGGAAGGCTTTCAGTTCAGCAATTTTAAGGTCCGGCTCCAGCGTTTCACGAAGCTCTTCGGTCGGCCACCTCTTTTCCGGAATAATCCAGCCTTTTCCCACCGATTGCGGTTGGGCTCCGTCACCCCACAGCCGGTCGGCCAACGCGGTAAATTCGGCGGCATCTTCTTTGCGTTCCATTAACGAAAGCGGACCTTTCGGTTTGGAGCCGACCACCGTAATTCCGGCCTCAACCAGTTCCTGCACCCGTTTCAGGGTTTTCAGATGCATCCGGTCGCAGCGGGCCAGCAGCAGCACGGAATAAGCGGTCCCTTCCGGCAACACCATTTTCCCGTCCTTCACCTTAATCCGTTCTTGAAGAACAAACGCGTCGCAGCTGTCCATATTATAACCAGCAGGCAGCCCGGCCGCTTCATTCGAAACAAAACGCTGCGGCGTGCGATCACCCGCATATACCAGGAGGTCGGCCACAGGATGCCCCTGCCGCAGCAGAAACTGGCCACGCTGGTTATATTTCATCCAGGCTTTTCCGGCATTCAACCACCAGGTCTGCGTGCCATCAATATGCGAACCGACCGAACCCATGGTCATCCCAGGCAACACATGCGTATTGGGCTGATGAACATAACGGTGGAACATAAATTCATTGATCCCCTTCGCCCAGGCTTCATCGCCCGACGGCTTCATCAACCACGGATGCACCTTCCAGTTCAGCGCCTGACGCTGGGTAAATGATTCCGCCGAGATCACCGGTTTTCCATAGGTGTGCGCGGCATGAATCGGCGCACCGATCTGGGTGCCCCGATCATGATGCATCCAGAACTCGCCCATAGGAATATCGCAGTTCCCTCCAATGGTCAGCTCGTTCAGAGGGCCGTTTCCATAGGGCTCAATGTAGGATTTTAACCCGTGCTCATTACACAGCTCGGTAAACCGAAGAAAATAGTTTTCCGTCATCAGCGAGGTCACAACCTCCCTGAAATCGGACAAGACCGCATCCGCACTTTCGACGTCGCCCACATACCGACCGGCAATCAGTGGGAGAAATGGCAACAGGTTATAGCCCTTACGCTCCATAAAGAGGGTTTCAAATCCGTCGGTCCAGTTTTGCCAGCCCATTTCGTAGCTGTCGATTTCCGAGGTCTGGAAGGTGCGGCCGGTTAACTCGCCGGCTTGTTCCGCCACTTTACCGACATACGCTGCAAAATGTTTGTCCAGCGCGGCCTTGTTAAGCTTGTCGCATTCCAATCCTTTGCCCGCCGCTGTGGCCGGATGGTTATGCTCTCCGGTCAGCGTATAACCGAAACGCATGATCCGCCAGGTGCCTTGGGGCAGTCGGGCGGTGACGCGATTGCCTTTTAACAAAGAAGCTTCCAGCACTTTCACCTCGGAAAAATCGACCTTCGGAACCCCGGCCGGATGTTTTGCATTCAGCGGATTAACTTCGCCCTTTGCCATGCTGCTGTGAATCAGCCACTCGGGAAACTGCGCATACGACTGAAGCTGGGCCGAAACCAGTCGTTGCGGACGCTGAAATTCAACTTTGAAATAGCGCGCTTCAACCTCCGGAAAACTCATCGTAAAGGAGCGTTTCGTTTTGGACGGCCGCAACTCACGCAAATCCGCCACCTTCTTAAAGTCCGATCCATTATCGGAGGCAAAGAGCGTGGCGCTGCCCGGAGCACTGCTATGCATAAGGTGTATGGATCGCGCACGAAACGGTTTTTCGTAGCTCCATTGCAAAAACGGCTTCTGCTTTCCTTTTGCCTGCAACACCACCGTGGTGTCCAGATTATCATCCAAAAGATAGTCAAAATGACGTTCCGGAGCAGATCCGCTGAATTTGAATGCAGTCCGGGCGCCTGCTAATTCCCGTTCCGAAACCGGATAGGCCACCACCGCCACATCGCGATAATAACCAAGCCGGTTCGCATGCGGCGGTAGAGTAATCGATACTGCACCGCCCGGCACCACGGTTTCGCTCCAGACCAGCTTTTTCATGGCATCCTCAGGCTTCACCCACGGACCGCCGCTCGATGACCAGCCATCGCAATTATGCAGCCCGATTTTCAGCCCCAGCCGATCCGCTTCTTTGACGCCATGCACCAGCAGATCGCGAAATTCCGGCGAATTGAATTTCTGGGAACCCTCCGCGATTTCCGGTTTTTTAACTGAAAAGATCAGCGCACCGCCCACACCGGCATCCGACAACGCCTGTAGGTCTTTCGTCAGCCCCTCCTTCGACCCGTTGCTGTTCATCATATGCATCCAGGTCTGCGGCTTCGCATCAGCCGGAGGATTCACAAATTCATTGGGCTTCAGCTCTGCACGCACGGCAAAACAGCAAAACAGCGAGAGCAGTGTGACGACTTCAATCCGTTTATTAAGAAACATTACTCATTCTCCACCAATATACGATTTTCCTGCACCAGCCGAACCGGCCCAAGTAGACCTGACGGCAGCAAGGTGCGGTCTCTACTATAAAAATTCGCCGTTGTGAAGGTTGAGCGCGGCCCTTCTGGCATCGGTTCGTTGTTCACATACCATTCCGGCATGTTCTTATCGGCATCTCTCACATAGCCCGAGGTGTCTTTCAACGATTCATCACCAATCAAGCGATTGCTCCAAAGGTTCGTCACGCGGACTTCGAGCTGATTATTGCCTGCGACCACCTGATCGGTCACATCGATGACAAACGGCGGCTTCCAAAGAATGCCCACGTTTTGGCCATTCAGCAGAACCTCAGCCGCGATCTCAACTTGACCCAAATCGAGATAAGCACGCTTCCCTTCGCTCAGCCAATCTTTGGGCACATTCAACAGGGTGCGGTACGCCGCCGTGCCGGAAAAGTGTTTGATGTCATCGCGTTGATGATCCTTCCAGTCCGACAGGGTTTTAAAGTCGATCACCTTATCGCCTTTCAAGCCGGGGCCATTGAATTCGGCCCGCCATCCCTTGTTCAGCGGAATCGGTTTCTTCACGTCCTCCACCAGAACGTTCGCGGTTTTTCCGGAAGCCAGCTTGATTTCATACGATCCCGCCGCAT
>CAKZQV010000011.1 GCA_937141895.1 uncultured Verrucomicrobiota bacterium | reverse complement strand
CGCGGCGTATCGCCACGCACCGCTTCGGGCTCGACCAGTTCCAGCTCCGAAACCAGCTCGGCTGGAACCTGCTTAATGTAGCGACAGCACATTTTATGCAGCATTTCACCCTGACGCTTCGACAACAGCTCCCCTTCACCGACTTTTTCTTTCAGGTCTTCAAAGGTTTTCTGATCGTCATAGGTCCGCCGACCGGACTTCACCGCCGGGGCCCATTCCGTGACATTTTCCAAGGCCTGGAAACATTTAGAAACGAAAGCCGGCTCAGCAGTTTCCTTCGCATGTTCAATCCATTCGAGGAGCGAAGGATAAAATTCCTTCATCATATCCGTCCACTCGATCTTTCCTTCTTCCACCTCGTCCAGCTTGGTTTCCATATCCGCGGTAAACCGCGCTTCGAATAGATCGACCTTATTTTCGTGCTTCAGCTTTGCTTCTGTACGAAGCACTAAGGTGACCAGTTCCTTACCCAGATCAGTCGGAACTAGAGATCGTTTCTCTTTAATCACATATTCACGTTCATCGAGCTTCGACATAATGGCCGCATAGGTCGAAGGACGGCCCACGCCGTTTTCTTCCAAGGCCCGAATAAGCGATGCTTCCGTATAGCGCGCAACCGGCTTGGTTTCTTTCTGCTCTGTAAGCCAATCCTGAACGTCCAGACCTTCGCCCTTTTCCAATGGCGGGATGGTGTCCGTTTCCGCATGATCTTCGCCCTCTTTCGGTTTATCGGCCGCCGCTTCGATCCCGGAGGCTTTCATATAACCGGGGAATGCAATTTCGGATGCCGTCGCCCGGAACAAATACGTATTTTCTGAACCTGCTTCCACTTCGATGGTACGACGGTTGATTTTGGCCGGAACCATTTGAGAGGCCACGAAGCGTTCCCAGATCAGGCGGTACAGTTTCTGTTCTGCAGCCTCAAGCTTCACACCTTCCCGGCCCGGCTCAATCGCTACATCCGTCGGACGAATCGCTTCATGGGCTTCCTGCGCCGCACCCTTGCTCTTGTAGAAGTTCGGTTTTTCCGGAACATACGCTGAGCCATAACTATTGCTCACAAACTGGCGACATTCATCCTGTGCGCTCTTCGCAATGTTGAACGAGTCGGTACGCATGTAGGTGATCAAACCGGCTTCATAAAGCTTCTGGGCAATGCCCATCGTGCGCGCCGGAGCAAAACCGAGCGAACCGGAAGCCGACTGCTGCAGCGTGGACGTAATGAACGGAGGACGCGCCCGGCGCGTGACTTCCTTCGTAATCACATCGCTGACTTTCATAGCACTGTTATCCAGCTCCTTTTGAATACCTTCCAGCTGTTCCATGGTTTTGACTGCACCCGGCAGCAGCTTGCGGTCTTTCACCCCGATCGGTTCATTATTGATACGCGCCAGTTTTACCGTGAAGGGATCCAGCGGTTGTTCCTGCTTCCGCACCTGCGCACCGACGGTGAAGTAGGTTTCCGGCTTAAAATTTTGGATTTCGTTTTCACGCTCAACCACGAGGCGCAACGCCACCGTCTGCACACGGCCAACACTGTTCGCACCACGAATCTGCTTCCGCACCACCGGACTTCCCTGGAAGCCGACCAAACGGTCCAGAATACGGCGCGCCTGCTGCGCATTCACCCGATCCATGTCGATCTGCTCCGGCTCATCAAAGGCGGCCAGAATCGCTGACTTGGTAATTTCGTTATAGGTCACACGATAAAAATTTTCTTCGCCGACCGTTTTCTTCAGCGCTTCATAGAGGTGCCACGCAATGGCTTCCCCCTCGCGGTCCGGGTCCGGTGCCAGATACACTTTCTCACATTTTTTCGCCTCGTCTTTCAGCTCTTTCAGCACCTTCTTTCCGCGCGCAGTGCTCACGTATTCCGGTTCAAATTCCTTTTCAACATCAACGCCGAGTTTCTTGGCCGGCAGGTCGCGCACATGACCCACCGAGGCCATCACGCTGTAATCCTTGCCCAGAAACTGGTTGATTTTTTTCGCCTTAGCCGGCGACTCCACAATCACTAAGTTTTTGCTCATTCTCTCTCTCCCTCAATTTCCAACCACAAAATACACAAACCACACGAAAACGATTCGAACCCGTTTCGTATATTTCGTGGCTAATTTATAAATCCTGTTCTTAAATCGTCCGACAGCTCCACCACTTTTCCGGGGAGTGTGCGAATAACGCGCTTCATTTCCAGTCCAAGCAATAGTCCGCTTAGTTCATGACTGGCCATGCCAAGCAAACGCGCGAGCGCATCGACATCCATCGGCTCCTGCCAGAGGGCTTCCACCACTTTCGTTTCCTGCTCCGTCAGCGGCACATCCGGCCGGGCCGCAGTTGCGGCCTCCGGCATATCAAGTGCCTCCGCCGGAATCAGCAGTTCATATTCTTCTAAAATATCGTCCAGCGACTGAACGAGCTTGGCCCCGTTCTTAATTAAAAAGTGCGGCCCTTTGGCACCGGGCGTATCAATTCGTCCCGGCAGCGCAAAAACGGTGCGCCCCTGATCCATAGCTGCATCGGCCGTATGCATCGAGCCGCCTTTAATATCAGACTCAATCAACAGCACGCCCATGCTCAGCCCACTGATAATCCGATTCCGATAGGGAAACGTCATACGGTCCGCCTGACGGCCCAGCGGATATTCCGAAATCACGGCGCCCTGTTTTGAAATCTTCTCGGCCAGCTCGGCATTTTCCGGA
>CAKZQV010000010.1 GCA_937141895.1 uncultured Verrucomicrobiota bacterium | reverse complement strand
AATAAGCGTCGCATTCGTGTCGATCGATGGTTAGGTCAGGGGTTTGGTCACGACTTTATTATTATTCACATTTTAACTTAAACTCCTAATTTCCAACATGATCCCCAAGAAACAAACCCATGGTCTGATTTCATCACATTTTCCATCAGAAACTTACCTGCCTTCTTTCTCTTGTAACACAACATGACACCTACACTGTCTACCTACCCCCGGGGGCAAAGCCCCCGGGACTCCGTCCCATCACCTCTATTAACTACTGTCAACCATCCATCCCGCCGGAGGCGGGAGTCCCCCGCCCATTTCATCCTCCCCGATCTCATGAGCTTTGCTCATGTGATCGGCAGATCAATTAACCGCGTCAGCGGTGACTCGTACGACCGAAGGGAGTTTTGGAGCTGTCCCGGTAGGGTCGCGACCATTGCCCAGAGGGCAACCAGCCTTATAATCTCACATTCCGATTTTATTAAACTGACCACTTCTCACCCGGTCATATTTATGCTTCCAACTGTTCACACATAATATTCCGCACTCCCCACGCCCATCGCATAGTGCCTAAACCCACCCATTCCCCAAAAGCGTTCCGGGATTATTCCCGAACCTCCCCTCACTTTTACCGCATTCTATTCATGCTATTATTTTCATAGCGGCAGCCGCCTCCTAATAGGCCAAAGGCCATGGCCTAGCCTTCCAAGACAAAGCCTCCCCGAAGCTCTTCGGGAAGTGTTTTGAGCCATTCATCAAACCGAACGGACTGCGTATTTTTTACACTGTATTTTGTTCGATATAATCTCTGAGGCACCGGTTCCGCACACATCATTCTTGCCATCTCGGCGGTCTGTGCGGCATCTGCCATCTGCACCAATTCTTGCCGGATTATTTTTCGTTCTTCATCATCGAGTTTCGGATGGAAGCCAAAGTATCCAAGCACAGATTCATGGTCTTCCACATCGAAGACATCAAACGGAAATTCATCCTGCGCTTTGATGTAGCTGATTATTTTATTCACTTTTGTATGTTTCATTTTTTATACCTCGTCGACCCCGTCTTTGCGGGTATCTGTTTCTGTTCTCCGAACAGATACCCGCCGATGTCGACAGGTCGGTCATGAAACATTCAAAAGTCTATTTTTCACCTGCTTGATTCATCGCTCTTCTGTCCCTTTTTCGAGCGGCAAAACCGGGCAGCCGCCCCCTTGGGGAACTCGCTTAAAAAGACGCTCGCGAAGAGCGAACGGCTTTTATGCGTTTAGGCGTGAAACTAGGTAAATTTTCTATTCGCCGCGCCCGGTCAGACAAAGCCTTTTTCCGAGACCTGAAAGGCACTTATACTGCACCTCCAGACAACGCCTTGTAATACTCCAGTTCAGCCTCGTTCAGTGGCACTATATCCCAGGGTCGTTTCGGGTTTTGCAACTCACATGCCTCTGCATTCAGAAGATACACCCGACCGTGAAGATGGACACGAGGGATGTCCCTCATTGTTCCACCTCCTTGCCTTCATCGGGTTGACCGAATACTAGAAATTCATATGCCTTCTGTGCCAGCAATCCAACCTTTGGAAGGTCGTTCATCCGCATGTTGTTTGTACTCTGCCAGTCGCCGCTCTTATTCTGATATCGCCGTTCAATCGTTATGGCATACACCACGGAGCCGTCTTTCAACTGATTCTTCCATACAGATGCAGAGATTACACCTGCAGCAAATTTCTTGATTGGTTTGTTCTCACTCATTTTTTATCTACCTCGCCAGCTGCGTCTTCTGCGCAACTTGTCTACAGAAACTTAGACAAGTTGAAGCAGCGCGAGTGATTTTCCACTGGAACATCCTAGATGAGTTTTTTTGTCGATAAAAAAATCCGGTAACGTTTCTTTTGCACGCCCCTACCCAATCACAACCATCAATTCTCATGCGGCAAAACCGGAGCAACTTTATAAGCGTTACTTCCCGAAGGTACTTACTACTTACTATCTATAGATAGATATAGGTATATATATAGAGCGCACCGGAAATTTACTCACACCCGTCACTGAAGTAATCGCTGATGCGCCTTCAATGGTCGTTCCCGGCGACATACCCGCACCCGTTTAAACTCAAACTGCACCTCCAGCGAACCGCACGGCTTCTTATACACCCGCTTTAATTGATAGGTGCTCCAAAGACATTTCTTAGGGATGACAATCGAGATGCCGCTTTTCATCGGATTCACTATCAATTCAATATCCATGAAATCATGATGATGACTGAACAGCCCGATAATGACCTGACGCAGTTTACCACGCGCCTCCGCCGCTCCTCTCATACGCACCTGTTTCAGCCACCCCGTCTTCGGGCGCTTGAACAGGGCCGCATAAATCATGCTAATCGTACCAGCGTTGCTTCTTTCCAAACATTTCACCTCCTGTTTGATTCATTTGCCGAATAATGAATCAAACGGTGCGCCCGGTCTCAGCCGAAGATAATCGTGGTAGTCGAAATTGAAAACATCACGATAGTCCTGAATACAGATGCGCAGCTTGCAGTATTCGACATTTGCATTCCACACTGCTTCCGCAAGGCATTCGGCATATCTTCTACGCGGCTCCGTGTCGGAATACCCCCACGACATGGCAATCAAGTGAGTTTCTCCATTTACTGAGCGCAGAAAAATGCTGTCTTCATCCTTGAAAAACTCCTGCTCACGCAACGCACTTCGAATTGCCTGTATCCTCGCATCGTTCAATCCGTCTGCATTAATCAATGTTCCGAAACTCTGACTCATTTTCTGCACCTCATGAACTGTCGATATTCTTGCTCACAAAAATCGCGTACATTGGCTTCCTCTGCGATTCTGATTCGCACGGGACAGTATCTACCGTTTGCTTTCCAAACAGCCTGCGCAATCCGACTTGAAAATTCGACTTGTGACTCCATCTCTGACGGCTCGCCATTCGATTTCGCCAACAAACAGATATTCTTCTGAGGGCCCATAAAGAACAGGACTTCAGATTGCTCAAATTCCCATTCACTATGAACCGCTGCTCGTATCTGTTCGACACGCTCTTTATTCAGGCTGTCGGCAAACAACCTTACTCCATAACATACGCTCATTTTATTTGTACCTCCGGCAGCCCGAACAGGCTCCGGAGAACAAGCCTGTTCGTTGTTTTTATCCACGAACATCCGTCACCACTTTGCAGGGGTTGGAAAAGATTAAATAGTTCCGCCCACCTCCTTTCCATTGGAAGGTGATTTTCAGATGCAAACCAAAATTCAATCCCACATCCGGGAACAGTTATATGAAGCGTTTAAGAACGCGATAATCCAAAGCCCGCAATACCTCGATGATGAACAACTTTCACGGGAAGGACAGTTCGACGTACTTACAACCATCTTCAATACCAATGTCCGGAACCGGGAGATTGGAGAAATCACCCGCCATTTTGCTCCTGTCTTTCAAGACGGGCATCCGGTCCATTTATCGGTGCTGGGCAAAACCGGAACAGGCAAGACCATAACTTTGCTGTATCTGCTTCACGAAATTGCGCAGCTATGCGCAGAACAACATATACCTTTTCGGCAATACCATCTTGACCTGTGCTGCCCAGCTCCGTGCTTCCGGGCTTTGAACAATCTTGGATGCCTGATGGGAGCAAGCAAGTATTATAAACGGGGCATCAGCCTTGATGACCTGATGCGCTCCATCGAGACCAAGCTCCGGAACACTAAGGGATATATTGTTGTCTTCATTGATGAGGCTGACAACATCCGTACCGACCCGGACTCGTTCTATAAATTTTTGATTAAACGGCTCCCGCAGAAAATTGAGGCAAAGCTGATTCTGCTGTTTTCGTCCAACAGACTGAGCTGGACTGAAAACCTTGACCCGCGAATTAAGAGCTGCCTGAAAATGAGAGAACTGATTTTTGACCCGTACAATGCAAACGACCTCCAGCACATCCTGAACATCCGTGTAGAGAAAGCGTTGCGCCCCGGCATGGTTGACGAAGGCGTCGTTCCGAAAATCGCTGCATATGCATCGCGAACTCACGGCGACGCAAGGAAGGCCGTAGACTTGTTGACGCGCTCAGCGCAGCTCGCGGAAAAGAAAGGGGAGAAGATTACCCTCGAATGCGTGGATGAAGCCTATGAAGAGATTGAAAAGGATAAATACCTGGCCATGATTCGAACCTGCCCCAAACAGTTGCAGGCGGCTTTGTACGCCGCACTGACAGGTAAGGCGCGGGGACGGGCGCTGCATACGGGCGACGCCTATATCGTTTACGAACGCTTCTGCCACACCGCAGGACTGCCGCCGCTGACGCAGCGGGCGTTTACTGATTTGCTATCGGAATTGGATATGTACGGCTTCATTAGAGCGAGGACGGTTAGCCGTGGCCGGTATGGCCGAACCAAGGAGATCTTCCTCTCCGCTCCGCCGGAAATCCTGCGGGCGATGAAGCGAAGTATCCTGAACTCTTTTGATTTAGACGAGGTGATTAACCAATGAGCTACGATCCATTTGCTGAAGCACTGGCACCGTTCGCGGGGTGGAACCTTGCCGCGACCTATGACAAATACTATGCCCTGTTTGATTTAATCATATACTGCACCATTTTTATTGCCCTATGCCAGGCCATCTTTGGTGCCCGGTTCCGGGGGCGGC
>CAKZQV010000009.1 GCA_937141895.1 uncultured Verrucomicrobiota bacterium | reverse complement strand
GGCCTGAGTCTGGAAATGCCACAGATGTATGCTGAAAAATCGCTCAAGGCCGAACCGCTTCCAGCCTACACTCCGCCGATGCCGAAATATGTTCCGAGTGAGCAGAACAAGAGCAAGCTCTTCGTAAAGTTCAGCTATACCGGAGACGGAAAGGCCGTACTTCGCAAAGAGGCCGGCTGGGGCAAGAAGGCCTACACCGATGGGACGGTGAATTATACGCGTGTTCCGCGTTACCTCAACGGGGCGGAATATGTTCGGATGCCGAACTCCGATGCGGCCTACTGGGCGCGGGATCAGCTACAGTTTATTGCCGGTGCGAATATGACGATCTTCGTTTGCCACGACGACCGCGTGTCACGTCCGGAATTCCTGCGCGAAGACTTCACTGATACCGGCGACGATCTGAAACTCGGCGGCACCACCTACTCCGTGTTCAAGCGTTTTGCGGAAAAGGGTGAAAGTATCATCATGGCCGGAAACAGCGATGGCGATGTGCCTGAAGGGGCGAAAATGTATACCGTGCTCGGCAAAAGGGGCCGGCACTAAGAATGCGATCAGGCGGCGCACATGAAGCCTGATTGCAAGGTTGTCCCGGCCGATGAGCGGAGTGCCCTCCCGGCCGGGGTACAAGCCCAGACTTTTTTTGATTGCTTTCGGACAGCGACCTCGACGTCTATCCACCCATTGATACTTAAAGGATGATTCGTATGAAAAAATATCTTCAAATTTTCGGGCTGTCTCTGGCGGCGTTTATCCATACCGCTTGCATGCATACCCCTGATCCGGATGATCGGTATGTCTATTCGACCAACTCGATACCGGATTCCTGGGTAAAAACGAATGCCGTGGTGACTTTATCGTGTGATTTTACGAATCAGGAAAACAAACGGTCTGAACTGTATTCATTTTGGAATATTCACAACCGACTGGATCCGTACAAACATCTTGGGTATCCGGCTGACCGGGAAAATGCAAAAATTAACTGCATCCGCGTGTTGGGGGGCTGGAAAACGAAGGATCCATCGATTGATGCCTATCAGTGGGACGGCACCAATTATGTTTACCGCTTTGACCTCGTGAAAGAGCGCATTGATTTTGTCCGCAGCAAAGGGATGCCGATCCACCAGATTGTGCTCGATAATGTGCCGTGGGCTTTTCAACGCGGGATTGAATTTACTGAAGAACCGGACGGGGAGCACTATCTGGCTGAGCATCAGTATGCGCAATATGGCAATGCCATTCCGCCGAACGATTATGAGGCCTGGGCCGCATTCATTCGCGCTCTCATGCAGGAGCTGATCGATACCTATGGAAAAGAACAGGTCGAACAGTGGCGTTTTCGCGTGGGCACCGAGTTTGATACCTATCCCGGTCACTGGGCCGGTACCAAGGACGAGCTCTTGTACCACTATAAAATGACCACCGATGCGGTGCGCGAAGTGTTGCCGACGGCCAAGGTCGGTATCCACATTCGCGAAGCCGGTTTCGTGAAAAAGAATACGGTCGATTACAAAGGCACGCAGATTCAATCCATCGGCACCGACTTTGTGGAATTCTGCAAAGCCAACGATGCGCACTATGATTTTGTGGGGATTACTTTCTATCCGATGCCCAACCAGAAAAACCGGGCGAATGTGGATACGATTTATGAAAAGGACATCAAGCCGATCAAAGAGCATCCAGATTGGAATCCCGATGCGATTTTTGAAATCCATGAATATATGATGCTGACCAGTACAGCGAACCACATTTTCACTGGGTTCGGCACATCGCATGGCGCGGCCTATTTTGGATTGGTTGCCGAAATGATGTACAAATATGACATCAGGCAGGTGTTCCAGTGGGGCAATGTGGTTCGCGGACTCTACAAACCCGAAGTGCTCACCACGTCTATCTTAGAAACCATGGTGGGAAAGGTTCGGTATGGACATCAGAAATCAGGCTCAACCGCCGTGAAGGGCAATATTATCGGCGCCATCTTTGCCGCCGGTGAAAAAGGCAAAGCCTATGATGCATTCGTTTATAACTACCACATGAAATCGGCGTATCATGAAGATGAAAAAGTGAATATCTCGATGACCCTTCCGCACAAATCGGGCACCAAATACAGATTTCGCTACGCCTATTACGGGCAGGAACAGAATTCCTTCCAACGTTTTGTGGCGGATCATCCGGAAGCAGGAAAATCCATAGATGAGGGCGGTTGGGTTAAAAATGGCTCTAATAAAAATGGAGAGCCCCAATTGATTCTTGGCGAAGAAGGCATGAAGGTGTATCGCCAAACGGCGAGTGAATACCTGAAATACAATGAAGTTCAATGGTCGGACTGGCAGCTGGGGGAAACGGTCGCGGGTGAAGCGCGAAAGCAGTCGAAAATTCAGTTTGGGGCCGCGTTGCCTTCCTTTGCCTTAAAGAAGTTCGAAATTGAAATTATAGACTGAATCCTCGTTTTGTTTGTTTTGTAGGGAGGAGCCTCGTGCTCTTCCCCACAAAGTGTGGTGGTCTATTGCACCGAACAGCCCTCTGCAATCTATATTTTGAGCAGTTAACCGTTGTGGCATCCGACTCTATTGCTCCGGCGACTAAATATTGAGACTCCTGTGCGACTAAAGAATGGCCACAAAAGAGCGCAAAAACCACGAAAAATAAGCAGGATAGGTCTTTGCGTTTCCTGTACCTTATGGCGGCAATTCTCACAATATTTAACCGCCGCATCTATAAAACAGCGAATGAAAAGGATGGATACCGAGACTTTTGGATCTGGAAATCAGGCGTTACCTTATAACGCTTTATCAGGACGATTGCTCGTGGTAAAAAGTTTAGCAGAATTATGGGTTTCAACTGGTGTCACACCGGAGTGGAGTTATATCAGGATTAGGGGCGGAGTTGTGTGGAGCATCTGCTACAGGCGGTAAATTCCTTTCGTCCAGGGCATGATCAATGTCCATAACCCCAATCGGGAAACGTTCAGGTTTAAATGAATTTTAAAGGAAGACCTTCGGAATGACGACAGAGTCCGTTTTCGGGTCAGAGAGATCAATAGGAGAAATGATGAGTCGGAAATTATTGTTTTTATTCGTGTCGACGGTGCTCGTGGTTACGGGCGGATGGGCTGAATCGGTGGCGTTTGACGCAAAAGCGAAGTGGATCTGGCAGGAGAAGGATGGTCCGAAAAATACCTGGGTGGCCTTCCGGAAGGAATTCGATCTGAAAAAGGTGCCGGAAGTGGTGTTGGCGAATATTTCGACCGACACCAAATACTGGCTCTGGATCAACGGCGAGATGGTGCTGTTCGAAGGCGGGCTGGCCCGTGGGCCGCATCGGGATGGTATTTATTATGACGAAGTTGAACTTCAAAAGTTCCTGAAGCCGGGTAAAAATAGCGTGGCCATTCTGGTCTGGTACTGGGGAAAAACGGCCAAGACGCATGAAGACAGCGGAAAGGGCGGCTTGCTCTTTTCGGCAGATCTGGGCGAATGTCTTTTGACGTCGGATAGCACGTGGAAGCTGAAACAGCATCCTGCGTATGATCCGAAGAGTAAAGGGCTGAATCGTTCCGCCAACCGTCCGAATGCCATGGATGTTAAATATGATGCGCGCAAGGCCATGGGCGATTGGACTTCCAAAGCTTGGAATTCGGCAGCGTATTCCATGGATGAAAGCTGGAAGGCGGCCACGGAAAAAGGAAGCGCCGACGCGATGCCGTGGGGCAAACTGGTGAAGCGTCCGATTCCGCAATGGAACGATCGCGGTTTAGCGGATTATGAATCGCTCCGGATCGGCAAAAAGAGCATCTCTCTGCCGTATAAAAACAATGGTGATAAACCAGTCACTATTTTCGGTAAGCTGCCTTTTAATAAGCAGATCACTCCGTATCTGAAAGTGAAGAGCGGGGGGGGCAAAACGATCAAAATTGGAACGGATAATTCGTTTAATCTGATTAACGCACAGTATACCACAAAGAACGGTGAACAGGCGTTTGAGACCTATTCCTGGATGAACGGGCATGAAGCGAAATATGAGGTTCCGCCGGGCGTCGAAATTCTGGAGCTGAAATATCGATGGACTGGCTTGGGAGAAATTGTTGGAACCTTTGAATGCAGCGATCCGTATTTCCAGCGCATCTGGTGGATGGCGGCGAACACGCTCTATGTCTGCGCACGTGATAATTATATGGACTGCCCGGACCGCGAACGCGGCCTGTGGATCGGCGATGTGGCCGACCAGACCGGCGCGGTGTTTTATACGCTCGATGAGCCGGGACGTTTGCTGCTGAAAAAGGGCATTGATAACACGATTGGTTATCAGAACAGCGATATTATTCAGGGACTGGCTCCGGGATTCGGCGACTATCGCGGAAAGAGCAGCGAGCTGACCGTGCAGAGCATGCAGTACATTGCGCAGGGCATCTGGCGCTATTATTTCAACACCGGCGACAAAGCGACTTTGGCCAATGCGTATCCATCTGTTTTGAACTATCTTAAATTGTGGAATATGGAACCCAACGGACTTCCGGAAATCCGGAAGGGCTATGCATCGTGGGTGGATTGGGGAACCAATCCGGATAAAAAACCGGTTGAGATATGCTGGTACCATATGGCACTCAATGCCGCGAAAAAGATGGCGCTTGAATTAGCACAAAACGGAGATGTGGCTTGGTACGATGAGCGGATCAACAGCATCGAAGAAAACTTTGATAAGGTCTATTGGCGCGATGGCTATTACGGCACCGAGGGTAAAGTCAAAGATGAGCGGGTCAGTGCACTGGCGATTCTGACGGGACTGGCAGATGAAAGCAAATATGAGGCGATGATCGAAAACGTATTGACGACCGAATATAACGCCAGTCCGCACATGGAGTGGATTATTGAAGAAGCGATCATACTGGCGGGCGATACAGACGCTGCGCTCAACCGCATGAAAGAGCGTCATGCCTTTCAGGTGGATGATGAAGCAATGACGACACTGTGCGAAAAATTCGGGGAACGCAAGGGCACTTATAATCATGCCTGGAATGCGCCGAATTATGTGCTGTCTCGTTACATCGCCGGAATTTCAGCCACCAAGGTTGGCTGGAAGGAATACCAAATCCTTCCGGATTTGGCGCACATGACTGCGGTCAAGCAGGTGGTTCCGAGCGTGAAGGGCGAAATCACGGTGGATATCAAACGGACGGATAAACTCTACGGCATGAAGCTGGTTTCGCCGGAAGGCACGACCGCAATCGTCGGCATTCCGAAGGAAGCCATTACCCCATCGGTCATTGAGGTCAACGGTTCCAGTGTTTGGAAAAATGGCGACTTTGTCGGTGAGGTTCCGGGCATCACCTGGAATGGCGAAGATGACGATTATATCAAATTCAACGTGGCTCCCGGGGCGTGGACGTTTTCCGTGACCGCAAAATAATCGCATCCAACCATTATGTTTTTAACTTAGGAAATCAGCATGAAGAAATTTTTGTTAACATGCGTGTTGGCCGTTTGTGCGGGGTTTGGCGCTTTGGCAGACGAAGCACCCGTCGGCCGGAAGGCGCAGTGGATCTGGGGTGAATCGGATGGGCCGGACAACAGTTGGCGCTGTTTCCGGAAAGAGATTGAGCTGAAATCGAAACCACAAATGGCTGTCGCTCAAATCGCGGCCGATTCAAAATACTGGCTCTGGATTAATGGGGAGCAGGTGGTGTTCGAAGGGAGCGCGAAGCGCGGACCGCACCCGAAGGGCACATATTTTGATGAAGTAGATATTCGGCCCTATCTGGATGAAGGGAAAAATTCCATCACCGCGCTGGTCTGGCATTGGGGAAAACCGGGGTTTTCGCATGTGGACAGCGGATGGGGCGGGTTCTATTTTTCGGCGGATCTGGATGGAAACGCGGTAGTGAGCGATGCGTCGTGGAAAACGATACATCATCCGGCCTATTCCCTGAAACCGACGGCGGATCCACAGACCAATTATCGCCTCTCGGAACACAACATTAATTATTTTGCGGCGGACAACACGATTGAAGGCTGGCAGGCCAAAGACTACCGCGTTTCCAGCGACTGGAAACCGGCGGTTGAAAAAGCAAAAGGCGGCGAAGGGGTCTGGGGGGAGCTGCGTAAGAATCCGCTACCGCTGTGGATGCTGACCGAGTTGAAGGCATATGAAAACGCGGCGGAGCTTCCAAAGGTCGGAAACGGTGAAACGGTCGTGGCGAAGCTTCCTTACAATGCGCAGGTCATTGCCTATCTCAAAGTAAAAGCACCGACCGGAAAAACAATCGATATCCGCACGGATGCGTATCAGGATGGCGGTATTCAGAAAAGACGGCCGCAATTCACGGTGCGCAGTGTTTACACCACGAAAGCGGGCGTGCAGGAATTCGAAGCGTTGGCATGGATCAATGGTCATGAAGTGCATTATACGATTCCCAAGGGCGTCCAAATTCTGGATCTGAAATATCGCGAAACCGGATATGCAACCGAATTTACCGGTGCGTTTCAGTGCAATGATGAATTCTACAACAGGTTGTGGACCATGGCGCGCCGCACCCTTTATGTGAATATGCGCGACAGCTTCTTTGACTGCCCGACCCGCGAGCGTGCGCAGTGGTGGGGCGACGTGGTGAATCAGCTCGGCGAAGTTTTTTATTCGTTTGATACGGAGTCGCATCGGCTCATCAAAAAGGCCGTATATAACTTGGCGGAATTCCAAAAGCCGGATGGTACCCTCTTTTCCCCGGTGCCCGGAAAAACCCGATCAGAGCTGCCGTTACAAATGCTCAACAGTGTGGGTTGGTACGGCTTCTGGACCTACTACAAGAACACGGGCGATGCCGAAACAATTCAGGATGTGTACCCTTATGTAAAAAAATATCTTAGCCTTTGGGAATTGGGTAATGACGGGTTGGTGGTCGCGCGCAAGGAGCGGTCGGATGGCATTTGGTTCTGGGTCGATTGGGGGTCGAATACCGATTATGGCGTGTTGCAGAACTGCTGGTATTATCTGGCACAGAAGGGTGCCGCTGAAATGGCTAACTTGACAGGCAATAAAGCAGATGTTGCCGGCTACCTGAAAAACATGAAAAGCATTGAAGATCATTTTTCCAAGTTCTGGAACGGAAAGGCCTATAACAGCGGTGAGTTTAAAAAGGCACAAAATGCGCCGGACGATCGCGCCAATGCGATGGCAGTGCTGTGCGGACTGGCTCCTCCAACACACTATCCGGCCATCAAAAAAGTGTTGATGGAACAGGAGTGGGCGAGCCCGTATATGGAAAAATATGTGCTCGAAGCCCTTTGTGTGATGGGCGAGGAAGAGGCCGCGCTGGAACGAATGAAAAAACGCTACACCGTCATGGTCGATTCGCCGTACAGCACGCTGTGGGAATTCTGGAACACCGGCGGTATGGGAACCTATAACCATGGCTGGAATGCCCCGAACACCATTCTTTCACAATACATCGCCGGAGTTGCACCGGTTGACGCGGCATGGAAAACCTATCATATTAAGCCGCAGCTCGGATCGCTGAATTCCGTACAAGTTCGTGTTCCTTCGGTTAAAGGAAATATTGATGTGGATATCCGAAAATCCGGCAAACAGTTTGGAATAAAACTGAATTCGCCGGAAGGAACGACGGCCATCGTTGGCATTCCGAAAAAGAACTTTAACG
>CAKZQV010000008.1 GCA_937141895.1 uncultured Verrucomicrobiota bacterium | reverse complement strand
GGCTTGGCCGTAGAGCTTGTCGTTATCGTCTCCGCCATACAGGGTGTCGTTGCCCGTACCACCGTAAATGGTGTCGTGGTAGTCGGCACCGTGCACATTGGCGCCACCGACTAGGTAATCGTGTCCGCTGCCGCCGGAGAGATAGTCACCGCCGTTGCCGCCATCGAGCGTATCGTTGTCGATGCCGCCATAGAGGCGATCGTTGCCGTCCTGGCCATAGAGCTTGTCGTTATCGTCTCCGCCATACAGGGTGTCGTTACCCGTGCCGCCGTAAATGGTGTCGTGGTAATCGGCACCGTGTACATTCGCACCACCGACTAGGTAATCGTTGCCGCTGCTGCCGGAGAGATAATCGCCGCCATCGCCTCCTCTAAGCGTATCGTTGCCAGAGCCGCCATAAACGGAATCTGCTCCGCCTCCCGCGTCCACAGAGTCGTTGCCACCGTTAGCGCGGATAGTATCACTGGCGTTGGACGGCTTAGTCCAAGGCCAGATGGGATTGCTGGTCCACCACGGCGACCGGACCGTTGGCGTCAATTTGTCGTTAAATACGCTTCCGTTGAAAGTAGCCATTTCTCGGCCTCCTTTAAGATTTATACAAAAAGGAGCATCCCCACTTCATCAAGAATCCGCCTAAAAAAGACGAAATAAAAAATTTATTGTAATTATATTTCGTATAACTTCCAAACACCAAACATCATCTGGATTTGTTCCGCATTAATCTACGAAACTGCCAAACAGTTTATGCGAATTCACGGGGATTAATGTGAAATGGATCACAGTGACTTGGAAATAATTTTCAACCGCACTCAAAGAGCGGATATCGCACTAAAATCCTGACGTTTGTTGCTCTCTGTAACCCGCATTGACCGTGCTCGGCCGTTCGTTTTTCCGCTGTCAAATGACCGACGCTACTCCTAAAAGTTCGCCATGGGTTGCCAACCGAACCGGCGCGCTTTTATCATTCATGGTGTGGACGACGCGCGCGCGGTACTGACTGCCGCTTCGCCGACGGGGGAGCCGGTCGCCTTGTGGAGCGGACCCGGCGCCGCGGCTTATATCGGCGCGCCTATGTTCCGCGAAATTATCGATGCCGCGACCTCGGAGTTCGCTGCAATAGACGCTATCGGCGTTCTCGACTGCGGGCGCGACCCCGGGTTCGCTCTCGCCGCTTTTCGGCACGGTATCGAATTTGTATGGGTCGACTTTCCCCCAGCGACCCTGTTCCGGGTCGCCAACATTGCGCGGCAGACGGGCGCAACCATCATCCGAAAGCGGCCGCCCGCCCTCGACTTGGCCGGGTGCACGGAACCGATCGCGGCGTGCCGAAACTGGTTGTCCAAACCCCGCCCGCAATGAAAGCCGAGTTGCCAGCCCGCATAGCCTCGTGTAGTGGAGTCGTCGAAAGAACTTGGTCCGCGGGAGAATGAAAAATGAGGGTCACGCAACGCGTCAAGAGAATCCTCGCGAATTACGAGAGCGACAATCCGGGGACCAAAGCAAACATCGCGCGGATCCTGTGCACCGGCAAACTGGCGGGCACCGGAAAAGTCGTCATCCTGCCTGTCGACCAGGGCTTTGAGCACGGCCCCGCCCGCAGTTTCGCCCCTAATCCGGCCGGTTACGATCCCTCCTATCACATCCAGATCGCCATCGACGCCGGTCTGAATGCCTATGCCACACCGCTTGGTATGGTGGAGGCCGTTGCCGACACCTACGCCGGTCAGATACCGCTGATCCTCAAGGCCAATAGCTCGAATACACTGTATCGCGACAGCGAGGCGCCGTCGCAGGCGATCACCGCGTCCGTGGACGATGCCGTTCGGTTGGGGTGCGCCGCCATCGGGTTCACCATCTATCCCGGCTCCGACGACGCCTTCACGATGATGGAAGATATTCGCGAGATGTCGGAGGAGGCGAAGTCCAAGGGGATCGCTACCGTGATCTGGTCGTATCCACGGGGCGGCGACCTGTCCAAGGAAGGCGAGCTCGCCATCGACATCTGCGCCTACGCATGCCATATGGCGGCGCTTCTCGGTGCTCATATCATCAAGATCAAGCTGCCCACCGACCACATCGAGCAGGAAGAAGCTCGGAAGGTCTACGACTCCGAAGGCATCGATATATCGACACAGGCGGCCCGAGTCCGTCACTGCGTGCAGGCGGCCTTCAACGGGCGGCGGATGGTGGTGTTCTCGGGCGGTGCCAAAAAAGGCGCCGATCAGATTTTTCAGGACGCCCGCGATATCCGCGACGGCGGCGGCAACGGTACCATCATCGGCCGGAACACCTTCCAGAGGCCACGCAAAGAGGCTCTCGAAATGCTAAACCGGATTATCGGCATCTACCTCGGTAAAGAGGCGGCGGCGGATTGAAAGTCGGCGTCCGGTGAGCACCGAAAAAAACTGCCGGCTGTATCTGATCACGCCGCCGCGCATTGAACCGGCGGCGTTCTCGTCCAGCCTCGCAGCGGCTCTGGACGCGGGCGATGTGGCGTGCGTTCAACTGCGGCTCAAGGATGTGGACGACGATACCATCCGGCGCACCTGCGACCAGCTTCGCCCCATTGTCCAAGGCCGGGACGTGGCGTTGATCTTGAACGACCGGCCGGACCTCGCCGCGGAAACGGAGTGTGACGGCGTCCACGTCGGTCAAAAAGACCGAACCTACCGGGAGGCGCGCGAGCTGGTCGGAACCGACCGCATCGTTGGCGTCACCTGTCATAACTCCCGTCATCTGGCGATGGAGGCCGCCGACGACGGCGCCGACTATGTGGCCTTCGGAGCGTTCTATCCCTCGTCGACGAAAGCGCCGCCCACTGTTGCACAACCCGATCTTCTTGCCTGGTGGTCGGAAATGATGACCGTGCCGTCCGTCGCCATCGGCGGCATTACCGTCGATAACTGCCGATCGCTGGTGGAAGCCGGCGCCGACTTCCTCGCCGTCTCGGCCGGGGTCTGGCAACATCCCGAGGGACCGGCCGCCGCCGTCCGAGGTTTCAACGAAATCATTCGCGGCTGATCTCCGGAGCTTGAGAGAGCAGCCGCGCACGGCGCACGCCCATTGCTCCAATCCTGCCGACCTGCTAGCTTCCGCGCCGCAATCAATTCGCACGCATCTCAGTGACACGGATGACTTTATGAAGATCAACGGTAACGCCATTCGCCCCGGAATGGTCATCGAGCATCAGGGACGCCTTTGGCGCGCGGTCAAGATCCAGCACACCCAGCCCGGCAAGGGCGGCGCCTACCTTCAGGTGGAGCTGAAAAATCTGCTGGACGGGAGCAAACTCAACGAGCGGTTCCGCTCCGCCGAAACCGTCGAACGGGTCCGTCTCGATCAGAAACCCTATCAGTATCTCTATACCGATGGGACCAGCTACACCTTCATGGACAACGAGACATTCGAACAAATGGACCTGTCCGCGGATATGATCGGCGAGGACCAGTTGCCGATGCTCCAGGAAAACATGACCGTCACGATCGAATCCCACGAGGGTTCGCCGATCAGCGTGCAACTCCCTGATACGGTGACGCTGGAGGTGACCGAGGCGGATGCCGTGGTCAAGGGCCAGACCGCTTCATCGTCGTACAAACCGGCGGTGCTGGAGAACGGCATGCGGGTTTTGGTGCCCCCCCATATCGAATCCGGCACGCGCATCGTCATCAACACCGCCGACCGCTCTTACGTCGAACGCGCCAAAGACTGACCACGGGATCAAAATTTTCTCATGACTTACCGCTCGGCATTGCTGAACGTTATGACAGCGGCTGCGCAGAAGGCTGCGCGCGGCCTGATCCGCGACCTGGGTGAAATCGAGCATCTGCAGGTGTCCAAGAAAGGACCGGCGGATTTCGTGAGCAAGGCCGATCGAAAGGCGGAAGAGGTCCTCCGTTACCAACTCTTGAAGGCGCGCCCCGCCTACGGCCTATTGATGGAGGAAAGCGGAGGGACCGAGGGCAAGGACACCTCAAACCGCTGGATCGTGGATCCGTTGGACGGAACCACCAATTTCCTCCACGGGATTCCGCATTTTTCCATTTCGATTGCGCTCGAACGCGATGGCGACCTGTTCGCCGGGGTCATTTACTCGCCGGTCTACGACGAGATGTTCGTTGCCGAAAAAGGGCTCGGGGCCTACCTGAACGGCCGGCGGATCCGGGTATCGGCCCGCAAGAAGATGAACGAGGCGATTTTCGCCACCGGCATACCGTTCATGGGCATCCCCGACCACGCCTTGTTTCTGCAGCAACTGCAGTCCGTCATGGAGGTTTCGGCGGGTATCCGGCGATACGGTTCGGCGGCGCTGGATCTGGCCTATGTGGCGGCTGGGCGCTACGACGGATACTGGGAAAATGGCCTGAATCCCTGGGATGTGGCGGCCGGCGTGGTGCAGGTCAATCGGCAGCCGGTGGAGCTGGCTCCCAAAGAGTTTGAGCTGCTGGCGTACCTCTTTTCTCAGCCCAACCTGGTTTGCTCAAAAGATGCGAT
>CAKZQV010000007.1 GCA_937141895.1 uncultured Verrucomicrobiota bacterium | reverse complement strand
CGACTGGAATCTCTATCTGCAAACACTCAAGCCCAAGGGCCGCCTGCATTTTGTCGGCGCAACCCTCGAGCCGCTCGATATCGGCGTATTCGGATTAATCGGAGGCCAGAAATCCATCTCCGGTTCTCCAGTCGGCAGCCCGTCCACCATCGTCACCATGCTCGACTTCGCCAACCAGCACGATGTGAAACCCATCATCGAAAAATATAAATTCGATCAGGTGAATGAAGCCATCCAACATTTAGAAAGCGGCAAAGCCAAATACCGCATCGTGCTGGAAAAATAGGTAGGGCGTGATCGCCGAGCGCGCCGCGTGCGGACGGCTCGGCGAGCCAATTCTACCCAGTCAACGACCAGCAGCAACATGGTGTAGAGAACGTTTACCTACGCGGAGCGGAGGAAACGTTGCCTCCGTTACTCTACCTCCGCCGAAACTTCAGCCACGCGTTCATGAGCTTCGCGACCGTAGGCGTCAAGCGGGTTTGGTTGTAAAGACCGGCGCATCGTTTGATGGCTTCGGACTGGGTCGGGTATGGATGAATCACCCCGCCGATTTTCCCGAGGCCCATGCCCGCAGCCATGGCGACGGAAATTTCGTTGATCATTTCGCCAGCGTGCGCCGCCACGATCGTGGCGCCGAGAATCTTATCGGTTCCTTTTTTAACAACAACTTTCACGAACCCTTCGGTGTCGCCCTCGGCCTGGGCTCGGTCGTTTTCGGCCATCTTGAATCTATAGACATCTGTTGGCCCGGCCTCGTGTTCATAAAGTCCGACGTGCGCGATTTCCGGATCGGTGTAGGTGCACCAGGCCATATTGACATCGGAAAGTTTTTTCTTTCCGCCGAACAGCGCATTTTGGATTACGATCTGCGCAGCAATGTCGGCGGCGTGTGTAAATTTCCACGTCATACAGCAATCGCCTGCCGCGAAAATGTTCGGGTTGCTCGTGCGCAGGTGGTCATCGACCGTAATTCCCGTACGTGGGTCCGCCTCGACACCGGCGGCTTCCAGCCCCAGGTTTCCAATGTTTGGAACCCGGCCCATACCGATGAGGATTTGATCTCCTTCAACAGTCAGCGCATTTCCATTCTGAGCGAGATGCACCCTTTTAATTCCGCCTTCATTTGAAACCTTTTCCACCATTGATTCTAGCAAGATCTCAATGCCATCGCGCTTAAACGACTCCGCCAGGATGGCCGATGCTTCGGGATCTTCACGCGGGAGAAACCGCGACTTTTCAATAATCGTTACCTTGGAACCCAAACGCCGGAAAGCCTGCGCCAGCTCGCAGCCGATGGGTCCTCCGCCCAGTACGATCAGATGCTCCGGTAGCTCGGTCAGATTAAAAATGGTTTCATTCGTCAAAAATTCGGTTTCTTCCAATCCCCGAATTTCGGGATGCAACGCACGCGCACCGGTGGTGATAACCGCCTTCTTGAATTTGATGGTCTGCCCGCCGACTTCAATCGTATTGCGACCTGTAAACTTTCCTTCACCGATAAACAGGTCCACGCCCTTATCCGTGTAGCGCTGCGCGGAATCGTTGGTGCTGATATCGGCGCGGATTTTACGCAGCCGCTCCATCATCTTCGGAAAATCTTCCTTCCGAACATTGGAAGCTGTGAGGCCGAACTCCTCCGCATTTTTCATTTTTGCAGCAACGTGCGAGGCCGCAATCAGTGCTTTGGACGGAACACACCCGACGTTCAGGCAGTCGCCGCCCATCAGATGCCGCTCGATCAGCGCAACCTTTCCGCCGAGCCCGGCCGTGCCGATGGCGGAAATCAGCCCAGCAGTTCCGGCGCCGATCGCTACGAGATTATAGGTTCCGTCGGGCGTCGGATTTTTCCAATCCCCGGGATGCACGTTATCAACCAGTCGTTGATTGTGCTCATCCATCGGTGCGGGTTGTACGCCCCATTCTTCACTCATCGATTTTCTCCGCTAACGCTTTCTTTGCAATTTTGGTGACATACACCGTCACCAGCACCGTGGCGATGAAGGCGACCATGTTAATGGTCCACTGCGCACCGGACGGTGCTTCTGCGGTGTTTGCGCCTAGGCTTGTCAGGTCACCGGCGAGCGAGCCGATGTAGACGTACATCACAGTGCCGGGCATCATTCCGATCCAGGAGGCGAGTATGTATTCTTTCAGGGAGACGCGGGTGAGGCCATACGCATAGTTGAGCAGATTGAACGAAAATATCGGAGAGAGGCGGGTGAGGCCGACGATCTTCCAGCCTTCGTCTGCAACAGCTTGATCGATGGCGCTAAAACGGGCATTGCCCTCGATCTTATGCGCAATCCAGTTGCGGGCGAAATAACGTCCGACAAGAAATGCGGCGGTGGCTCCCAGTGTTGAAGAAACCGAAACCAGGATGGAACCAGTCACCACGCCATAAATGGCACCGGCCCCGAGGGTCAGCAGTGACCCGGGAATAAAGAATACACAGGCCACGATGTACAACAGGGCGAACACGCCCATTCCAGCAGGACCCAGATCTTTAATCCAACCCAACGCATCGTTCAATCGATCCTGCAGGTTCAGGTATTTTCCACCGATCACCAATACCGCGACAATCGCGGGCGCCATCAGTAACGGCTTAAGCCATTTTATGTTTTTCATTTAATTGTCTCCAACCCGTAGTCGGACGGAGCACAGATTCCTTACAGAACATTCCGGGGTGCGAAAGCTTTACCCGAGCGCGACATCGAGAATCATCATAACTGAAAAACCGGCCATGGTGGCCATGGTGACGATATCAATGTTCTTTTCGTTGCGCTGCGATTCAGGAATCAACTCTTCCACCACCACGAAGATCATCGCGCCTGCGGCGAAGCAGAGGGCATAGGGAAGAATGTTCTGCATCTTCATCACAAACGCCGCACCGATGACGCCTGCAATGGGTTCAACGAATCCAGAGGCCTGGCCATACATAAAACTTTTCCATTTACTCATCCCCTCCCGGCGCAACGGCATGGAAACAGCGGTGCCTTCAGGAAAGTTTTGAATGCCGATGCCGATGGCCAGGGCGATGGCGCCGCCAATTGTGGCGGAGGGCAGTCCTGCCGCAACCGCACCAAAGGCCACGCCGACGGCAAGCCCTTCGGGAATGTTATGCAAGGTGATCGCCAGCACCAACAACGTGCTTCGTTGCCACGAGGTTTTTACGCCTTCGCTCTGTGTCATCTTCATGCCGGGATGCAGGTGCGGCAGAAACTTATCGGTCAGTCGCATGAAAATGCCGCCGCCCATAAATCCAATCACCGCCGTGAGCCAGGGGGTGTGGCCGAGCTGTTCGGCCATCTCGATGCCGGGAGCGAGCAGCGACCAGAAGCTGGCGGCAATCATGACACCGGCCGCAAAACCCAGCATGCAGTCCATGAACTTTGGTTTTACCATGCCGGGCATGAAAACCAATGCGGCACCCAGCGCCGTGACGCCCCAGGTGAAAAGCGTCGCAATGAGCGCCTGCACCACCGGATTAAACTGCATAAAAAAATCGGCCATTTCCAAGCTCTCCTTTCACCGATGATTCGGTTTGGGAGCAAAGATGGCATGGAACCGAATAAGCCCAAAGAGATATTTACTGCTTATCTCACCCCATCGATGAACGTTTATTCGTTCAGCGACCAGTCATAGGAGAGATATTTTATCTTCAACCCATCGATGCTTTCACCGGAGTACATTTCAACAAAGGTCGGGACGGATGCAAAATCGTCGCCGTACCATTTAAAAATCGACGAGATGGAGGCTGTGCCTTTGTTCCGGTCGATCACCAGCCCCGCCGGGGTTGCGAGATATTGCCGCGATTGATCGTCGAGCTGTTCGTTCAGTCTTTCGGCGGTGTAGGCCTCGCTACGCAGCAGAGGACAACCTTTGGCGGCGCAGACCAATGCCATGTGAACGCGCGGCTCGTTGTATTGCGGGCGAATGATTTTATGCTCCAGCGTATTCAGCGTAATGGTTTTTCCAAACATTGGAACGGCCGGTTGATCCCAGGGCCCTTTGAAAAAGCTGCCGATATCCTTGATGCTTTCAACTGGATAATGGTCGACGATCAGTTGGAGCGTTGCGGCGTTGTAGAGATTGATCAGAAAGGCAAGCTGCTGTTGTTCACTCCAGCCCCCGAATGTGGACTCCGTCACCGCGCCCGCCTCGGCAAGATAGGTTTTAAGCGGAGCGGGATCCGCTTTCAGCGCGCGGTAATCCACGCGCCCGTTCACCACATGATCTTTGAGCAGCGCATCAAGATCCTGCGCAGCGACTGACAGCGCAGCCCCGAGCAACAAAACAAACAGAATCCAGTTTTTCAGAATTGTCTCCTACCAAAGATTGGAACGCGATCACTTTTCCGGCTCTGATCCATCGGACGGAGATTGGTTCTACTGTGCGGCTTTAGCCGCACTGAGCAGAACATCGGGTTCAATCCGTTTTTTGTAATCCTCATTGGCGTGCGCAAAGTCAATCACGCCATCGGTCCCCACAATGAAAACCGCCGGAACCGGAAGCTTGTGGTGCGATTCGCCCGAGGCCGCTTCCAAATCAATATTGTATCCCTTATATTTTTCAATTGTCGCGTCATCCACCGTGAAAGCGAGGCCAAACGCACTGGCCGCTTCCATAGAGGAATCGGAAAGCAGGGTATAGGTTAAATGCCCTGCGTCTGTACTCTTCGCCAATTCCGACGGCCGGTCCGGACTAATGGCAATAATCTGATAGCCCAATTCGCGGAGCTGGGGATCCAGCTCCTGCAAGGCAGCTAAATGCCGATTGCAATAAGGACACCAGCCGCCGCGATAGAAAATTAATATGGTCGGGTGCTTCGCAATCGCCTCCTGCAGCTCGAAGTCGGTGCCGTCAGCGGTTTTTAATGTCGCTGCGGGAATCGGTTCACCGGCCATTAATGGTTTAATTTCAGCTGAGGCTAACGCGGCAACGGAAAGGACAGCAGTTACTATTAGAGATTTCATATGTGGACTCCTGGTCGTTAGTTTACTCGGTTGGTTTGATTACATTAAACGTGATGGAATTAAATTTAAGGTCGCCGACCTTTATTTGGACGTCTTCGTTATCGATCGTGATTTCCGACCGCTCCACCTCTATCGGTTTGCAGAAACCTGCTTCGGTGGCCAGGCGGATAAAATCCTGTTCGGCTAAAGCACCACTGAGGCATTCACCATAGAGTACGGGATCATCAACCAGATGGGCCGGAACCGGTTGATCAGAATAGACATCGGAAAAATAGAACTGTCCGCCCGGTTTTAGCACACGGAAAATCTCGCGCAACGCTGCGGGTTTATCTGGGCACAGATTGATGACGCAGTTTGAAATGGCAACATCGAACGACTCAGATTCGAGTCCGGCTTCATCGAGTTTTTCGATCAGCCCTTTCTTGAATTCGACGTTGGGTTTGGCATAGCCGAACTGTTCTGCGTGAAAATCGATGTGGCGGCGTGCAACGGCGAGCTGCTCGTCGGTCATATCGATCCCGACCACAGAGCCCCGCTCCCCGACGAGGCGGGAAACCAGAAAGCAATCCCGTCCGGAACCGGAACCGAGATCCAACACACGTTTCCCTGCAAGCCCGTCAGGAATGGTCAGGCCGCAGCCATAATACTTTTCAAGCACCTCATCATGAATCAGACTCAATGCTTCCTGAATTTCCGGCGGATAGCACCTCACCGTACAACAGGCATTGGTTTTTAAATCGTCGGATTTTTCGAGCGTCGATCCGTAGTATTCGCTGACTTCTTCATGCTTGTTTGTCTTATCGATTGTTTCCATTTGATGTCCTTCGTTAAAGTTCACTGCAACTGGCACCATTCGCGAAGCAGGTATAGCAGCGATGATGCTTCATCATCACGCGGGCCTGCATCGCTTCGGCGAGGCTACCGCCTTGGTCATACTCGTCGTCATCGTCCACCAGCGTGCAGGCATACACCCGCATACGGCCGCCTTTTTTAACTACCATCTTGCTGAAGCTGCACATGAACTGATCGCGCTCCGCCGCCGTCTTGTATGTGGTCATGCACGACTCGGTGATGTGCGGCACATCGAGATGCGAACCCGGTTCATGAAATTCGGGAAATACCACGATATGCGTGTCAGCCGGAATACCTGCTTCTTCAAAGATGGGTTGGTAGGCGCGGTTGACCGCCTCGACATCCTCGTTTTCTGCGCTTTGCCGGGCAATGGATATATTGAAGCCCATGCGGTGTATCTGCCTCATCGTTTTCAAAGCCAAACTGAAATTCCCGCGACCGCGACCGGCATCG
Source organism: uncultured Verrucomicrobiota bacterium (assembly GCA_937141895.1). Taxonomy (GTDB): domain Bacteria; phylum Verrucomicrobiota; class Kiritimatiellia; order Kiritimatiellales; family Pontiellaceae; genus Pontiella. The sequence continues at coordinate 1,007 of CAKZQV010000007.1, read as the reverse complement.
TGCTTTTCTGGGTCGGGATAGTCGAGACTGACGCGCAAACTGAGCGGAAATGCCTTGCCCAGCAGAGGGGCAATCCTGCCGAGCCGATTGGCAAGCGGTTCCGTGGCGTTGGTGAGTACCAAGCAGGTATTGAAATCAAGCGCATGGTCGAGGATCTCGATGATTTCGGAAACCATAAACGGCTCCCCCCCGGTGAACGAAAACTGTTTTGTCCCAAGTGCAAGCGCCTCCGCAATGAACGGTTTCACATCGGTCAGAGTCATGGGTTGGAGGCGGTTATTGCCAGGCATCGACCCTTCCAGGCAGAACGGGCAGCGCAGATTGCAGCCGGTGCCGGTATGGAACCACAGTTCATCGATCGCCCGGGGTTGAATATATCCGCGAGGGTCGCCCTCAGGTGTGACGTTCCATTCTGCGGAATCGGGGGAAAGAAGTGATTTGTTTACGACACCCATTCTAGCGCTCCTTTTCGTTTAGCGTCCAATCGTATTTGATATAGGTGATATTTAAACCCCTGAGTGAATGCTGCCCATATTTTTCCACAAAGGATTCAACAGAATTGAAATCTTCACCATACCACTTGAAAATGGCAGAAATGCGCGCCTCCCCCATGTCTCGCTCCACCACCAAACCTGAGGGCGAAGCGAGATAGGTGCGGCTCTGGTCGTCAAGCTGCGCATTCAGTTTTTCGCCGGTATAAGCTTCGCTCCGAAGCGGCGGACAGCCCCTTGCGGCACAGACCAGCGCCATATGCACGCGCGGGTCGGGATACTGCTTCCGGATGATTTCGTGTTCCAACGTGTTGAGCGTAATCATGTCGCCAAACAGCGTCACGACCTTCTGATCCCAAGGCCCCTTGAGGAAACTACCGATTTTTTTAATACTCTCGACAGGGTAGTAATCCACGATCAGCTGAAGCGTGGCGGCATTGTAAAGGTTAATCAAAAAGGCGAGCTGTTGGTCCCGGTTCCTCGTCTTGAAAACGGACACTTTTACCTGACCCATTA
>CAKZQV010000006.1 GCA_937141895.1 uncultured Verrucomicrobiota bacterium | reverse complement strand
TGAATCGTGCTTGTGTGAATCAGTTTTCCGCCATGTTTCAGCGCCTTGATGATCGCTTTGTCCGCATCTTTGCAGAACTGGCCTTCATAATCCGGCACCTTGGATGTGAAGATGCAGTCCTCGTCAAGCGGATCAACCAGCGGAATTTCGACTTCGCGGCAAATGCGATAGTCATCCTCACCATACGCCGGAGCCATGTGCACGATACCGGTTCCGTCTTCGGTCGAAACAAATTCGTCGTTCAGGATCTGGAAGGAATTTGGATTGTCGGCAAAGAAATCAAAAATCGGCTCATACTTAAGGCCTTTGAGCTCCGAGCCCTTGAAGGTTTTGAGGGTTTCGTACTCCTCTTCCTTTTTATAGTAGGCCGACAGACGCGCCGCGGCCAATACGAAGACCTCGTGCGTTTCTTTATCCTTAATCGCCACATAATCAATGTCCGGACCGGCGCAAATGGCCAGGTTTGACGGCAGCGTCCACGGCGTCGTCGTCCAGATCAGGGCCGATGCGTTTTCAAATTCAAAATCGAGCAGTTTGACACGAACCGTGATTGCCGGATCCTGCACATCCTGATAATTGCGCCCCGCCTCAAAGTTGGAAAGCGGCGTATTCAGCTTCCAGCTGTACGGCATGATGCGGTGGGCCTTATAAATACGGTCCTGTTTCCAAAGTTCGGAAAATACCCACCAGATGGTCTCCATGAACGGCGTATCCATGGTTTTATAATCGTTTTCAAAATCAACCCAGCGCCCCATGCGGGTGACGGTTTTTTCCCATTCTTCCACATATTTGGTCACCATCGACCGGCACTGTTCATTGAAAACGTCGACGCCGGCTTCTTTGATGGCCGGGGCACCAGCGAGCCCAAGGGCCTCCTGTGCGAGGGCTTCAATCGGAAGACCATGGCAATCCCAACCAAAACGGCGGGAAACATAATGTCCCCGCATTGCCTGATAGCGCGGAATAATATCCTTAATGGTACCGGCGAGCAGATGGCCGTAGTGCGGTAGACCCGTGGCAAATGGCGGACCGTCATAAAAGACGAATTCCTTGCTGTTTTCACGAATTTCCAGCGATTTCTTAAAGGTGTCCTGCTCCTTCCAGAGCTGAATAACTTCCTCTTCCATCTGCGGAAAACTAACTTTACTGGAAATCTCTTTAAACATGGCTGCCTTTCTAAGTTCGCGACGAATGAGACGTGAAAATTTCGAATATCCGTCTATTTCACGGCTCCCGTTTCACTCTTCTCCATTTTGGAAGCGCAGAATGTAGCGATTGCCCCTCAAATTGACAAGAAGGCAGGCTGGGCAATTTTTCAATGACTCCCCTTAATAAAAAATCTACATTCAGGATGAACGTAAATTGCACGCTCAAAGCATCTAATGTTCAGCTATAGAAGATAAAAATGCTTTTTGACTTCGATTTGGATTGATCAAAACCGCGCCTACGGATACATTGTGCTATCTTTTTGTAATAACTATTTCGACCAACTACCGAGGGGAATAACATGAAGAAATTAATATACGCGCTTTTGACCACTTTTTTTTCAGCGGTCTTTGCGCAGAATACCTTAGCCGCTTACGAAGGACCTATTTTTCTTAGAAAATCCTACGGACGCCAAAGCCTTAACAGCTACGGACCCAGTCAATGGAGCCATCAGTTATCACAAAACTGGTGGACGGGAACCTATGAGTTTTCATCTGGTGACAACAATGAAACTACCGCTGATGGCGCTGCAAGCTTCTACCGTTCTAGATCCTCAGCCACTGCTCAAGTATGGATCCATCATGATATATCCGGCTATGTGGCGGCCACAGTTAATAATAGCACTACCCTTCAGAATCTATCTACAGAGGTGGTGGCAGATCCGGGTAAAACCATCACGGCGTTAAGCGGTCATGCCATAGCACTCGGTGATAACCATTCCGGAAATGATAATGTGGGCACCTGGAAATTTACCGGCGGCGACTGGTCAGCCGGAAGCGGCCACTCAGCCCTCTATGCAAGAAAAGTTAATTCCGTGACCATCGACAGCGCCTCGTTTTACGCAGGAAGTGGAAACCCCCATCACGGCGTATATGTGGAATCCGGAACCGTGACCATTACCAACTCGCGCGAACGGGACGACATTGTCTATGCAGCAACGGCAGACGGCGGTTCTTCCGACACCGGGTCATCAGGCCTTCATGTGAATGACGCGGCAACTATTTCGGGCGGCGGCAGCTTTCTCAGCCAAGTCAGCCAAAACGGCTTCCGGTCTGACTCCAGCCTTACGGACAATGTTGATAATCAGGGAAGCAATGTATCCGGACTCTCCGGGGCAACCTTTACGTCAACCGCTACGTTCAGTGGGGACCGGGGATTCTATTTTCTGGGATCTGACGCTGGAGACAGTGCGCTCACCGGAGGTATTGGCGGATCTGCAGCGGCTTATGGAGGCAGTGGGATTGGCGCCCAAACCCTGAACGGATCCTTTACGAACTCCACCTTCATTGGAGGAAACGCAGGACGCTCTGAAATAGTGGATCTTGAATACATCACGGCCCCTTTCACCTATACGAATTCTTCCGAAAATTCATCCGCGTATTCACATGGCGGAAATGGAATAACGGCCAATGCTGGCACGGTGACCATTTCAGATAGCGAGGGTTACGGAGGAGTCGGCGGGAACGCCAGGGCAAATGATGCAGGAAACTATGCCGATGCAACCGGCGGAAACGGCCTGTATACCGGCGGCACCATGACGATTAACGGCGGCACCTATGAAGGCGGCAATGCTGGCACTGCCATAAGCGAGCTAGGCGAAGCCTATGCATTTGGCGGCAATGGTGTGATGAGGATGGGATCGGGAACGTTGACGATCAATGGCGGAACCTACATCGGCGGCAATGGAGGATCTGCCCAAGGCAGCATAGCCGTTGCAGAAGGTGGCGCTGGCGTCCGTGTTTCCGGTGGAACCTTAAATATTAACGGCGGAACATTTACCGGAGGTCGTGAAGGAAAGGCCAATAAAATTTCTGAAACGGGCAATCTCGGCATTCTGGTTTCAGATGCCGATCTGACCGTTACGGAAAACACGACGAACACCCTCATTAACGGAAATGTGGCCATACAAAACAATACAACAAAGAGCGCCACATTCACTTCAGGCACGCTCACCGAAGACCTGTACTTTGAGGGAACCGGCACAACGACGCTGAAAATATCCACTAATTTTATCGTACAAGGCAGCTATAATCAGTCTGCTGGAACGGTCAATTTTGACCTCAGCAATGAGCAGGAAGGCACCGCACTTTCTGAGGTAAATGTTAACAACGGAACATTAGCGTTCTCTGGTGAAAAAGTCGTCACAGCTGAAGAGGCTTCCTATTTACTGGGAGATGAAGCAAACGTTTCCTTTAGCGATGGCATCTATCTTTCAGAAGGTTCCTCCATGAATATCGGCTATGGTTCTGTCAACTCATCTGGTGGCACCATTGAGCTTGCAGATTACTCTTCTGTTGGTCTTTTGGTCTCTACAAGCTTTGATACGAATGGTGTAGCCAGTTATGGCGGAGGATCACTTGCCGGTGATGTTGTAATCACCAACTCTACCGCAAAATTCAGCGCATCCGGCATCGCCGCAAGACCAAACGATACCATCCAGATTACAACCGGCAGTTTTTCAGCGGGCACGAATAGTATTGCCGATGTTGCCGATGTTGAATTTGGTTTCCTCACGGAAACGACATTGTCCGATTCCAGTGGCCTGCTGGCAACCGTATCCTACAGTTCACTGAGCAACAGTCTTACCGACATGGATGCAACGTATCTCGGTTATTACGACACCATGATTCAAACCAATCTGACCGAAGAGCAGTTCTTCCAACTGAATAAAGGTGGAGCTGAACAAATTCGTTATGGCATTTCTCAGATACCGGACGTTTCCGAGTCCTCCTTCAAAGTCAGCCAGCAGGTTAATGATCAGATTGCCGCTCGTGGCACTGAATACCGTTCCATGAACGGCTTCGCCTCAACCAAACCGAAGTTCAATAACACCCCGGCTGGCGTTGCCGGACCTGAAAAAAGTCTGGACGAAGAAAAAACCATGCAGGGTTGGATTCGTGCATACGGCGCAACCGGCAACCGCGATGCAGATGGTAACTTCGATGAGTATGACAGCTCCTCCTGGGGTACCGTGATCGGTGTGGATAAAAACTTCGGCAATCTGCTCGTCGGTCTGGCGGGGGGATATTCAGATGCCTCATTGGACGGCAGCTATCGAGCTGACGTTAAAACCTACCATGGCTCCCTCTACTCTACATTTGGCGGCGAAGCCTTTTTCGTGGATCTTGCACTGACCTATGGCATTGCGGAAACCGAAGAAAAGAGCAGTGCGGGTATTGGCAAATTTGACTCCGATCTCTACAGCGCATATATCGGTGCGGGATATGCTTTTGATTTAGGTCAAAAGATTTCTCTTACACCTGTAGGATCGCTACTCGCCTCATACTACGATCAGGAAGAATATGATCGCTCCGGAATATTTTCCGGAACCATTCAGGATTACGACACCACGTCCCTCCTCGGAACACTGGGTGTAAACCTAGCCACCCAGCATCAAATTGACTGGCTGAACCGCGGCATTGCTTACATTCCGGAAGTACGACTGCACTATATTCGCGAGTTTAATTCAGATCCGGACGACGTCACATTTGTCGCTGGCGGAATTGCTACTCCGTTCGCCGTTCGCCCACGCGATGAAAATCTGTTCCGCGTCGGCTTCGGTCTGGATATGTGGAGCTGGCGTTACCAGAATGCTAAGTTTGAGATCGATTATGATGGTCTGTTCTCCGACAAATACTATGAACATGTCGTAAGTGGAAAAGCCACTTGGCGCTTCTAAGAGTTCCAAGCTTTGGCAACAAAAAGGCGATCCGAAAGGGTCGCCTTTTTTCATTCCAACACAAAACAAACCTTTCCCGTCTTGCCCTACCAGCCATAATAATACCGCCTTTAGACGAAAAAAAGTGACCAAAAATTGACGGCTGGCCTTTCTATAGATCAATAGAAGACTTTCCAGAGAAAGAGTCCTTCGGGGCGGGCGGTCGGTACGGCAGCGGTGCGTTTGCCATGGGAAAAAATTTCGTTGATGAATTCGGGCTCGCGGCGGCCGATCCCCACATCGATCAATGCACCGGCGAGGCCGCGGACCATTTTATAGAGGAATCCATTCCCCTGCACTTCGAGCGTAATGTCAGCCCCATGTTTCCGGACATAAAACGAATGAATGGTGCGGACCGTGTCTTTGATCGGCACTTTCCGGTTGGCGGCAAACGGTGCAAAGTCGTGCTCGCCCACCAACAGTTCCGCTGCGGCGCGCATTTTTTCCACATCCAGCTTGCGCCCTTGCTGCAACCGGTAGAGTCGCTTGGTGGGCGGAACAACCAGGCCGTTATAGATAAAATAGCGATATTCTTTGCCCACCGCGCTGAAACGCGCATGAAAATCGTCCGGCACCTTCTTTAAAGAGGTAATGCGAATATCGCGGTCGAGCTGGGCATTGAGCCCGCGCATAAAATATTGGGCGTTGATTTTTTTCGGCAAATCGAAATGCGCCACCTGGGCCCGAGCATGCACCCCGGTATCGGTGCGGCCCGACGAATCCACACGAACATGCCTCTGATCCGTCATTTCCGCCAGCAGCCGCTCCAGCTCGCCCTGCAC
>CAKZQV010000005.1 GCA_937141895.1 uncultured Verrucomicrobiota bacterium | reverse complement strand
CATGCATCGGCTCGTCCCCGCTTCCAGCACCTCCGGCCACATCAAGGTTCCATAAGCAAATAAGTTCATTTTCGTTTCCCGCAAAATTCTTCGTGTACTTCGAGTCTTGGTGGTTCAAATTATCTCTCATGCGAGGACAAAATATTCAACCCGATTGCTGGAAATATGAACTGCCCGGCGGCTTCGAAGCCTGGGCCGGAAAGACCGATCGCGATAACGATCTGCTCAGCCTGAACATCGCGCGGCCCGAAGAATACTGGTTCCACGTCCACGGCCTGCCCGGCAGTCATGTGATTCTCCGGAATCCCGAAGGCGAAAAGCCCGACAACGCCCTCATCCGCCAGGCCGCCGCCATCGCCGCCTGGCATTCCAAAGCCCGCAACGCCGGAAACGTTCCCGTCAAATATACCGAGGCCAAACACGTGGGCAAACCCCGCGGCGCCAAACCCGGCAGCGTCACCATCAAACGCGAAAAAACCATCAAGGTCCGGCCAGCTATTCCCGCGCAATAACCGGGGAGCATGCCGTTTTTTGGCGAAGAAAGATGACCGATAAAATATAATTTCCTTTCTGCCCCCCCCATTTTATATCGAAGAGGTAGGGCTGGTTCGACGAACCGGCCGCAGGGGTGAAGAGCAGGTTGGTGTTACGGGAATTAGCCACGAGAGAGAGCAAAAAATCGCAAGGACCCGGGGGCGTGTCGTGCTATTTTTGACAGAAAGATGTTGGACAGAAAAATAAATTCAATCCCATTCCCAGAGCCTTTCTATTTCTGCCGCACCCTTTTTCTATCCGGCATTTTCTGCCGTTCATTTTTTATCCATGCGGCCGACGGTTCCATAAAAAAAGCGACCCACCGGCCGCCTTTCCTACATCGGACTCTGAAAAACTAGACTTCCAGCGTGACCGGTTCGTCGTCCTGATATTCCGCGCTACCAAAGCCGAGGATCAGCATAAAGATGATCGGGAAGAAGATCAGGCCAAGCGTGGTTCCCACCCCACGGTCGAAACGCTGTGAAATCGCATGCAACATCAGGACCTGAAAAGCCACATTCGCAATTGGGACGAAAAAAATAATCAGGCACCACCACAACGGTTTTTTTGCCACCTGAAGAAATACGATAATATTATAGATGGGAATAATGCAGGCCCAACCCGGCTGTCCGGCTTTGGTAAACAGCTTCCAGTTTCCGATAATGGCCAGCACAATGATGGCGAGGTAAATAAACAGCACCATCCCACTGACGGCGGCGGCCTCTCCACTCACGGCATAATCGACATTCGTTGCCATAACTGTATTTTCTTCCATGTGTCGCTCCTTTCGTTCACTTCGCTTTTCCAATGATTGGAAATCAGTTGTTCTGCTTGCTGTTGATCCATAGCCGGAAGAAGCGGTCGGGGATTACGATGCCCCCTTCTTCCTTATCGATAATATCTTTCTTCAGCAGCAGATCCACCGCCCGTTGCACGTTGGACGAGCTGCCCAGCTGATATTTTCGAATAAATTCAGCGGAGAAAACCTGAATGCCAAGGGGTTCGGCCGCCACCCCTTTTAGCAGGCGGCGGGCATTACGAGTTAAGGAATCCCACAGATTCATGAAGGCATAACTTTCGCGCTCAAGCAGCAGTTCGGTGGCCTGCCCAATCATTTCATCCGAAACTGCTCCCCCTGTTTCACAAAGCTCCCACAGCGGGTGACAAAGGTGCTGGGTGTAGAACGGATGCCCTTCGGTCAGAGCGCATAGTTTTGAAATGATGTCCGTGCTGATGCTTTTTCCGGTGACCTTAAATTTTTCTGTAATGAAGCCCTGCCAATGATCTTCACCAATCAGGCCGAGCGGATAGTGCGCGCCGGAGCGATACATCGGGCGCTGCGAATCCATGAACATTTGACGGATCAGGTGTTTGCGGCTACCACAGAAAATATAGGCGACATCGGACTGATGCTGAATGGTACTGCGCAGCAGCCGCTCCACATTGTCGCTTTCATATTCCAGGATCTGCTGAAATTCATCAAAAACAACAACCACCCGTTTCCCTTCGTTCGCGGAAGCCTTTGCCGGCATGGCCAACACCTCTTCCAACAAGGGAATATCCGGACGCTTCTGATCAAACCCAAAGGTGACTACCGGTTTGCCTTCATCGTTTGCCGAAACCGACGGTACCAGCCGGCTAAAAAACAGTTTCGTCGTTTTCAGCAGTTTATCGGTGGAGGTCGCCATCGCCTCGGAAAAGGCCTTTGCACAAGCCAATACAAAGGAGGTCTCTCCATCCGTGGGCCACAGATCAATGTAGACGGTTAAATAGTCCTGCTCCGGGAGCTCGGAAAGCACTTTTCGAATGAGCGAGGTTTTTCCTAAACGCCGTTCAGAATAAACAAAAAGTTTTTCTGCATTTTCAACCGATCGTCGGATATCGGCCAGTTCGCGGGTCCGGTTACAGAACGATTCTCCGGTAACGACCCCCCCATATTGAAACGGATTTCTCATATTACGCCTCCTGCGTTACGCAAGATGCGTAATATTGCATCCGATGTCAATACCCCTTTAATCTCTTTAATACAGCGCTCTAACCTGATCTATTCATAAAAATGGATGGGAATGATTTAATCCATTCGTTTGGATGTGGATATGGCTTTTTATCCATCATTTGATTCCCATCCATTTACACCAAAGGCGCGACGATTTCACTTCGTCAACTTCGGTGCAAGTGGCTCGCGGTAGGTCACTACAGCATCACCACTTGACGCCTTGTTGCCAAAGTAAACTCGACGCGTGAATATTTCAGGCTAAGGCCTCATTTCGTTGAAATCGTGCCGGATTCAGATTACGCATCATGCGTTACGCTTTCTGCGTAATAAAAATCCACGCTTTGGCAGGAGGGAAATTCGGGTTTAATGCTCCTCCACCCGCTTTTCATCTGTGCCGGTTGCTCCGATCGCGCAATCACATCCCATTCCCGGTTGCCATACAGGAGCTAAGGAATTATCGTTCACGCTCAATTTCATGGAGGATGCATCATGGTACTATCGCTTAAACTTATTCGAAAAATCGGAAAAATGCTGCGCGGTGGCGCGGGTAAAAAAGAAATCTTTCTCGGCGCATTTCTCGGGGTTTTGATCGGGTTTAATCCAACCTTCAGCCTGACCCTGCTGCTGGCAATTCTCATTACCCTGTTACTGAACGGCAACATCGGCTTCACCCTGCTCGGTGTCGCGGTAGGTAAACTCTCCGGTTTAGCCCTTTCCGTGGTCACCTTTAATGTCGGCTTCTTTATGATCCACAGCATGGGCCTCGAAGGCCTGATCACCAAACTGGTTAATACCCCGGTGCTGGCGCTGCTGGACCTGAATGTCTACTCCATGCTCGGCAGCCTGCCGTTTGCGCTCATCATCGGCGTCGTGTTCGGTAAATTGATGTCGGCCACCATCACCAAAATCCGCGAGCAGATGGTGAAAGCCGGAAAACATGAAAAAGTCGACAAGGCCGTCGGCAACAAATTTTCCAAGTTCCTCATCTGGCTCGCCTTCGGAAAACAAAAGATTTCAACTGAAGATGTTCTCGCCAAACAGTCCCCCCTCTTCCGCAAATCGGGCATCATTCTCGTGGCCGTGGTGCTCGTCGTCAGCCTGCTGATGGACTTTCTCCTCATGGATATGTTCATCAAAAAAGGCCTCCAGTCCGCCATCACCAAACAGACCGGTGCGCAGGTCGATATTGAAAAAGTACATTTCTCCCTCGGCGGCGGAAAAGTCGGCATTGAAAACCTGCAGGTGACCGATCCAGAAAAACCGACCCATAACCTGCTGCAGATTCATCAGATGGTGGCCGACCTCAGCATGGGCGACCTGCTGCGCCGCACCTATACCATCGACCTGCTCGCCGGCTCCGTCCTGAAATTTAATGTTGAACGCGAATCGCCCGGCAAAATTTACGGCCCCACCCGAAAAGAGAAAAAGGCCGAAAAAGAGCGGAAAGAAAAAGAAGAGCAGATCGATGGCAAAACGCTCAATGACTATCTGGCTAAAGCCGAAAAATGGAAAGGCTACGGCGAAAAGGTGTATGAATATCTCGATAAAGCCGGCGATGTCTATACCGGCGAAGCGTATGCCAAAGAAAAGCCTAAAGCCGACAAGGGCGCCGCGGTGGCCGAAGCCAAAAACGTCGGCTATCTGAAAGCCGATGCCGACCTCGTGGCCGACCGCGCCAAGTTGACCATCCGTAAAATTGAGATTGATCAGGTCGAGCTCGGTTCCGACTATCCCGTCCAGAAACTGGAAGGCTCCGAAGTCTCCAGCCATCCGGGCCTCAATGCTCAGCCGACCCTGCTGCGCCTGACGCCTGAAGATGGAACGGATCCGATGGCCGAAGTTACGCTGCACTTTGAAGACCCGGCGCTCATGCATAACCTCACAGCCAACGTGAAAGGCATCGATATTGCCGATATGGTAAAAACCGGGGACAAACTTAAGATCGAAGAAGGCAAAGCCGATCTGGCACTGAGCGGCAAGTTCTCCACCGAAAAGCTGGACGTTCCCTTTACCCTGCTCGTCCGCGACCTGAAAACGGATAACAGCACGATCAACAGCCTCGGAAAACTGGAGATTCCCGGCCAGCTCTACGGCACCCTGCTCTCGCCCCGTGTGAAAGTGGAACTCGACAACAACCTGAAAGACGCCGCCATTGATGCCGCTAAAGCAAAAGCCAAGGAAGAGGCGAAAAAAGAAGCCGATAAACAAATCAACAAAGTGCTCGAATCCGACGAAGCCAAAGATCTGAAAAATAAAGCCTCTGACTCTCTGAAGAAATTTTTCTAATGGCCAACTTCGTCTACATCGCCACCAGTCTGGACGGTTATATTGCCGGGCCGGACGGTGAGCTGGATTGGCTGATGAATTATCCAAATCCTGAAAAATCGGATTTCGGTTTTGGAAAATTTATCAAAAAAATCGATGCGCTGATCATGGGTCGCAAGACCTATGAAAAAGTGCTTTCGTTCGGCACCTGGCCCTATCCAAAGCCGGTTTTTGTTCTGACCTCCACGCTAAGGGAAATCCCCGAGCATCTGGAAGGGAAAGTGGAATTGGTGAATGGTGATCTGCGCTCTATCGTGAACGACCTGAACGACCGTTGGTTTAAAAATATTTATATTGATGGCGGGCAAACGGTGCAGAGTTTTATGCAGGCCGATCTCGTGGACGAACTGATCATTGCCCGAATTCCCATTGTTCTCGGCGGCGGAATTCCACTGTTTGGAAAACTGGATCATCCTCAGCACTTCGAGCTCGTTGATCATGAAAAATTCAAAAACGGAATAACCAAAACCTCCTACAGGAAGAAAAAGTAGAAAGGACGAAACATGGAGATTCATCCCGAACAACTTATCGTCTTACTTCTGATCGGCGGCATTGCCGGATGGCTCGCCGGTCTGATCCTGAAAGGTCGTGGGCTGGGTCTGATAGGAAATATTGTGGTCGGCGTCATCGGTGCCTTTCTCGGCACCTGGCTGTTTGATGTGATCGGCATCCATATTGATGGAAAGTGGATTGAGCCGCTCGTTGCATCTCTGGTCGGCTCATTGATTCTACTTTTTGCAGCCAGCCTGATTTCCAGAAAATAGGCCCATGCCCACCCTCCCGAAAAGCCTCCGAGCCTGGGACACGCCGACGTTTGAAAAAACCTTCAAGGCAGAACTTCCAACCCTTGGAAATGCACTGCCTTTGCAGGAAAGTCTGACTTCAGGCAGTTTTGCGGTCGAAGATTCAGTTGAAGTGATGGTGATCAGCCAATCGGCCACTGAGGATTTTATCAAAATCAAAACGGGCCTGTTTTATAAATCCCTCATGCCGGGGTGTGCGTGCTCTGGCGATCCTACGGTTGAGGACACACAAAACGAGCACGTCACCGTGCTCGTTTCGATCCACCGGAAAACCGCCGAAGCAAGTTTCCAATGTCTGGAATCTTAAAGTTCACACTGTTGCAGGGTATCGGGATGATGAATCAGCCGAACCGTATCGAAGCCTTCAATTTCAACCGTTGCACTGAATGTCGGGCTACGCGAACTTTTGTGTGAAAACTGCTGCGTATTGGTTTCCGCCTTCACGGTTTCAAGCACCAAACCGGACGCTCCGATAAATTCAACATCCACATGCCCTACCCGGGTTACGGCAGCGCTCTTCGGTCGGAGTGATCCGTGAACCGTAACCTCACGGCCGTTCCGGTCGATATGAACATGGGTGATGATGACCGCCGTACTGGATTGTATATCCACATCTGCCGTTTCAGACCGCATCGTGGAGCAGCCGCTCAGCATCAGGATTCCAGCGGCGAGCGCTGTAATAAATCTTTTCATTTTTTGTTCTCCAGTTTCAATTCCACTTTTTCATAGATGGCGGGCAGTACAAACAGCGTTAGAAAGGTTGAAGTGGTCAGACCAAATACGACCACAGCAGCCAACGGGCGCTGCACCTCAGCGCCGGCCCCCTGCGAAAGCAGCAAGGGCGTCAGGCCCAGCAGGGTGGTCAGCGTCGTCATGATCACCGGGCGGAAACGAATCAGGCTCCCGTTCACCACAGCATCATGCACGCTTTGCCCCTCTTTTCGCAGATCATTAAAATCGGTCAGCAGCACCATGGCATCCTGCATCGCAATCCCGAACAGGGCAATGAAGCCAATCGACGCCGGCACCGAAAGATACTGCCCCGTGATCCAAAGTCCGATCACGCCACCGATCAGCGCCATGGGCACACACAGAATAATCATGGCGGCGTGGCGCATCGAATGGAAGGCAATCCACAGCAACACAAAAATCAGGCCCAGCACGACGGGAACAATATACGCCAGACGCGACATCGCCCGGCGCTGCTGTTCGAACTGTCCGCCATATTCAATGAATACACCGGAGGGTACGTCCACCTGCTCCGCAACCGTCGTTTTGATATCCCCCAGCACCGCACTCAACGCGCGTTCCTGAATATTTCCCTGCACAATCCAACGGCGCTGATTCTGCTCGCGGTTGATCTGCAAGGGACCGTCGACGGCACGGATTTCCGACAGCTGATCCAGCCGGAGCAGTGCCCCGTCATCGGAGCGGATAAACAGTTCCTTCAGCTGTTCCGGGGTCGACCTGAACTCCGGCGCCAGCCGAACGTGAATTCCATATCGCCGCGTATTCCGATAGAGGGTACTGATCACCTCGCCGCCCACGGCGGTTTCCACCTGCTCCAGCACTTTTTCTCCGGGAACACCGAAGCGGGCGAGGGCGTCATGATCCAACACCACCTGAATTTGCGGTTGACCAAAACTCTGCTCAATCGATAAATCAACCAGGCCGTCAATCCCTTCGAGCGCGCTGCGCATCGACTCGGCCGTTTCGCGAATTTCGCCGAGGTCTTCGCCATAGACCTTGATCGCCAGCTGCGCGCGGGTACCCGACAGCATTTCATCGAAGAGGTGCTGGATCGGCTGGGAAAAATTGACCTGCATGCCGGGATAATCCTTCAGACGCTCCCGCAGCTCATCCACCATCCTGGCCTTTTCCTTCGGGTGATCCAGCTCCACATGAATCATCGAAAAGTTGACCGGGTGCGGATGACTGCCCGCCTCCGGCCGGCCGATCATGGCCACGGCTTCGCGGATGCCGTCCACCTGCATGATTTCGGCAGTCACCCGCTGAATCGTTTTCTCCGCCTCCTCCAACGCAATCGATGGGGCCATGTTGATATCGATGCTGATGGCTCCTTCGTCAAGCACCGGAATGAATTCGGTCCCGATCCGTTTCAGGAAAAATCCTGAAGCCGCCAGCAGAACCGCGAGCAGGACCAAAATCAGGCGTTTCGCGTTAAGCGCTCGGCTCAGCACGGCGCGATATCCGTTTTTCAAGGCCTGGAAAAATTTGGATTCGGTATAGGGCTTTTCATTCAGGAGCCAGCTGGCCAGCACCGGCGCCATCACCAAGGAAAAAATCAGTGAGCCCCCAAGCGCCAGCATGACGGTATAGGCCAATGGCTTGAACATTTTACCCTCGGTCGCCTCCAGCGTGAGGATCGGCAGGAACACAACAATCACAATCATGATCGCAAAGGCAATCGGCCGCCCCACCTCTTTGGTCGCGTCATGGATTAATTTCAGCTTATCTTCAACGCAAAGCTCTTCTCTCTGCTTTTTCTCTGCGGAACTTGGCGTGC
>CAKZQV010000004.1 GCA_937141895.1 uncultured Verrucomicrobiota bacterium | reverse complement strand
TGTGACTTCAAACATTGAGATCGAAATGATGCGACGCAGCGAATTATGAATGCGACGATACGACAGATGCCCGCCGATACTCACCGCCACCAGACTCATGGCAAAGGTGGCAATCGGCTGAAGCTCGTGCAATTGTTCATGCGTTCCGATAATGCCCAGACAGGTTGGGCCAATCACAATCCCTCCGAGAATATTGCCGGTCACGTGCGGAAGCTTTAAAAACTTGCCGACCCAGTCCCCGGCAAAGCCAGCCAAGATTAAAATACCCACTACGAGAAACGGGCTTAAATGCCCCGAATTATGCAGAATTGAATCAAAAATCTGTTGTAACGCTTCCACGATGCTCCCTTCACAAGCTCTACGCTTTGCGGACTGAGATTCATTCTGTCAAAGGCGGAAGGCGCAGGCAAGTTAATCAGACCAAATCTCAAAAGCGGTTTATTGCGCCGAGCGGATATCCTTGACCTGCAGCTGCAGGGAGGTGTTTCCTCTCCAGGTATTTTCTTTGAGGACAAAAGCCACATCAAGTTTACCTGCGGGCAGATCCTGCAAGGCATAATTAAAAGCAATGGCTTCAAATGTCCGCCCCCCGGAAACCAGCGAAAGTTTGAGGTGCTTTTCCCCGACCATACGGGGCGAGCCGGAAACCACCATCCCGTACATCGCCCAAACGGGTTCCTGATTATCCTGACCGAACGGCCGGAGTTCTTTCAGCTGATTATAAAAACCGCGATTCAGCGAATCGGGCACAACGATGGCATCAATACGCTGAACGGGAATGAGGTCTGTTTTTTCCAACGATTGGAAAACCGCCGCGTTAAACTGTGCTTTAAATTGTTCCAGTTCGCCGGGTTTAACTTCCAGCCCGGCGGCCATTTTATGCCCGCCGAATTTATTGAGCAGCTCTTTGCAGGCGGAAAGACCGTCGAGCATGTTGTATTCCTCAATACTGCGGCACGATCCACGGGCGCTCCCATCCTCTTCGATGCCCATAATGATCGCCGGGCGATTATAATGCCGGGACACGCGCGATGCCACAATGCCGACCACCCCGGGATGCCATCCCTCGCGCGCCACCACCAGACCATAGTTTTTTTGCGGATCAAAATAGGTGTCAATTTCAGCAAAGGCCTCGTCGGCCATTTCGCGTTCAATCGTCCGCCGTTCGGCGTTGGTATCGTCCAGTTCCCGGGCAATGCGATGTGCTGTGGTATTACTGGACGTGGTTAACATTTCCAACGCTTCCATCGGCTGACCAATCCGGCCCGACGCATTAATGCGCGGCCCCAACTGAAAGCCGAGATGAAAGGTTTCAATTTCGCCTTTCACTCCGGCGACCGACTTCAAGGCATCGAGCCCCGGCCATTGCGTCTTCGCCAGCTGGGCCAAACCATGGCGCACCAGAATCCGATTTTCATCCCGTAACGGAACAATGTCGCCCACCGTGCCCAGTGCCGCGATGTCGAGATAGTCGCGCAGATCGATATGAAAGGATGACGTGCGTTTTTCAACCCGCCCCTGCTTAATCAATCCGTGGGCCAGTTTAAAAGCAACACCCACGCCAGAAAGAATTTCCAGAGATTGTAACTCTCCAAGCTTTGGATTAATAAGCGCGTAGGCTGGGGCCGTCTGCTCGCCGGGTTCATGGTGATCGGTAACGATGATGTCCACACCTTGTTCCTGCGCCTGCTGAACGGAGCTGACGGAATTTACGCCGCAATCCACCGAAACAACAACCGTTGACCCGTGTTCCTGAATGCAGCGTTGCAGTGCATCCTCGGACAGGCCATAACCTTCGTCCAAACGATCTGGAATGAAAGGTCGGACCTCGGCGCCCAGTTGCCTCAATACCCGGGTCATGAGCGCAGCCGAGGTTACACCGTCGACATCGTAATCGCCGAAAACGGTGATCGTCTCATGGCCTTCAATCGCTTTCCAAAGTCTGGAAACCGCCCGGTCCATATCCGGCAATAAAAAGGGATCGGTCAAATCCGCCAGTCGGGGATGTAAGAACGATTCAATTTCTTCCGGGGTTTGGAAACCGCGTTGCACGAGCAACCCGGCCATCGCTTTTGGCAATCCAACTTTCAGACTCAGGTTCCGAGCCTGCTCTTCATCCACCTCGTTTATTTTCCAATGTTTGGAACGTTCCATCCTGTTAATCCTCAGGCCCTTTTCGGCCGGCGGTCAGGAAGCGGCAGACCACCGCTTTGACGAGGATTTTCAGGTCTTCAAACAGTGAGCGAATGTGTGCATACCAAAGCGCATCGGTCAACAGATCTGAATCGCGGTTATAGTCGCGGTAGCAGAACACCCCGGGATAGTATTGTTTAAGTTGCATCACAATTTCATCGTCCTGTGGATGGCGCAACGGCGGCTGTCCGCAAAGAAACAGACGACCGCGCAACACCAGCAGAATAAGCGGGAATCGATCCAGCGAAAGGCTGCGAAACAAGCGATAGAGCACAGACTTCCGGTTCTTTCGTTTCTTAAAAACCGGAAGCTCGATGTAGCCCCGGTGCGGATCGTGATACCGTTTCTTTTTGAAGACGGCAATTCGAGAAATCAGCACCAATGGCAACAGGATGCAAAATGGGAAAAACTGCAAAAGTGCAATGACCAGCGACACAAACCAGAGGATGATATACCGTATAACATCATTCGTCCGCAATTCCGGTCGGTTGTGTGCAATCAGCCAGGAATCCTCGATTTCAATGGCCGTTCCATCGGACGGATCGATGACCCGATTTCCAGACACAATTTTATCGCGGATTTCAAGGTTACGTCCAATGTAGGTGTCGCAAAGGATCAGACAGTTTGTCAGTTCAGAGAATGCATCCACAATGACATGATTGGCAATCAGTGCATGGGGACCCACTGTAGTCATGGCCCCAAACCGACAGTCGTCGCCTACGATAATCGGAGCACGCAGAAAGCTCGAAGGCGGTGTGCGCACATTGAACCCAACAGAACTTCGGTCCGATGTTGCAAAGCCTGCCGTCACATAGCGCACAAACTCGCCCTCCACCATTTTCATATTCAGGTCAAAATAATCGCCGATGGTATCGATCACATAAGGATGGATGTGAATTTCTTCCAATCCGCGATTCGGACAGAGCTCGCCCTTCATCAGCGGTTCAATCTCGTCCTGATTCCGTCCATAGATAAAATACGGCACATCCTCATGGTCGTGGCAACAGGTGGACAAATGCGAATAGAGCGCCGTGCGAAAGGCCTGTCGGCGACGCAGGAATAATGGGCCTCCAATATAAAAAAGGCCATTTTTCCAAAGTTTGGAAATCGACTTTAAATATTCAATGGGTGTTTCCGAACGCCGCGCGAATACATATTCAACCACTACATTCCAGCGGTCGCCGGAGCCGACATATTTTTCAACTTCTTCGGCTCCTTCGCCCAAGATTAATTGAACGGAGTAAATACCGCACTCGGTGCAGGTTTCCAGCCAGTAATCAATCAACGGCCGATTGGCCACAGGCAACAGAGCCCACGGCATATCGCCAAGGTCCGCCGCCCACGGGCAGTTGATAGAGGTATTGATTACTGCAATCATCGTAGCCGTTCTTAGTCAAAACCGTTCATGGCTTCTTCAATCGATTCATAGATTTCGAAGACCTTATAAGCGCGCGTGATCTCAAAAACCATACGCGGCTTTTTCTGCAGATTGGCAATTTTCATATCCCCCCCCCGCTCCGAAATGCGCTTCAGCACCGCAATCAAGCTGCCCAGGCCAGCCGAATCCATGAAATCGACCGCATCGAGGTCGAGGATATAATTCTTCACATCCGCTTCGGCCTCCTGCCAGCTCACGAGTTGATCGCGGAATGCTTCCACGGTCGCCGCCGTAAGGGCTTTGTTCACCTGTACAATTCCGATTCCATTTTTCTTTAAACAGTTAACTAGCATAATGTTCTCCTAATATGCGCCGCGACCGAACAGGACCGCAGGAATGGTTTTCAGCATGATCATTATATCTTTTAACAAGCTCTGACTCTGAATGTACTGCATGTCCAGACCGACCTGTTCATCGAAAGAAACATCCGCACGACCGCCAATCTGCCAGAGACAAGTCAGGCCAGGTTTAACATGAAGACGTTTGCGTTCGTTCAGCGTGTACTGCCGCACCTCATCCGCCATCGGCGGGCGCGGCCCTACCAGGGAAAGATCTCCGGTCAGCACATTCAGAAACTGAGGAATTTCATCCAGACTGGAGCGACGCAGG
>CAKZQV010000003.1 GCA_937141895.1 uncultured Verrucomicrobiota bacterium | reverse complement strand
ATACGGAAAAAGTCGCCTTAAACACCCCATCTTCGGCGACCCTGACACCAACCTAAAAAGCATTCGACTCCGCGCAGGAAAGAATGACTGGCAAACACCGTTCGTCCGCGATGAATTAGCGCGACGCCTTAGCAGCAATATAGGGCTAGTATGCAGTGTTGGAAACATCGTGGGCCTTTACGTCAACGGCGAATACCGACATTATTACAACCCATGCCAACGCTATGACGAACACTTCCTTCAAGAAGCCCACGGCACATCGCGCGACTTCGATATCATCATTCGGTCAGACGTTTCCGAAGGGGATAAAATTGCGTTCAATGAAATGTTCTCCTTTGCCACCTCCAACGACCTCTCCGATCCGAGCAACTATCGGGCAATGGAGCGCCGACTCGACATTGAAAAATTCATCGATTACCTATTGATTCAATGCTACTCAGGAAACTATGACTGGCCGAACAACAACTGGATCGCAGCAAAAGAGCGTAGCTCATTCGGACGCTTCCGCTTCTACGTTTGGGACCTTGAATGGGGGCTTAAATCCAACCCGACAGGAATCAACAATTTCACTGGCGATGGCCACCTGAGCGAGAGTGCCGCCCAATCAAAAATGCTGAACAATGGAAACGATGAAATTCCAAAAATTTATCGAGCACTGCGCGCATCCGCGACATTCAGACAGCACTTTTATGACCGCGCGTGGAAACATTTTTCACCGGGCGGAGCACTGGATACCGTAACCGCTTTGGCGTCCCATGACGCGCTGATGAGCGAGTTTGAAGCAATCCTTCAGTACACCCACGCACTTCCTCCACCAACCGAAACGCGCGATTTTGTATCTCAGAGAGAAGAACCCTTCATTCAGCAACTTCGTGATGAAAATCTCTGGTTGGATGTTGAGCCACCGATTTTCTCCGAGCCCGGGGGAACGACAACAAACGGCGCGCAGATTGCGCTGACGAATCCTAATTCGAGCGGCATAATCTATTATGCCCTTGACGGCGAAGATCCACGCGGATTTGGCGGCACCGTTGTCGGCACGGAATATAACGCGCCGATCACGATCGATCGGTCGCGCCACATTAAAGCGCGCATACTCAAGAATGGCGTTTGGGGGGCACTAGCCGAAGAAACCTATCTCACGTTGCATCCGAAACTCCTCATTTCAGAAATCATGTATAATCCCGCCGATCCGGAAGAAGGGTCTGTGTACGACAACGATGATTTTGAATTTATCGAACTCTATAATTCCGACAGCTCTGCCATTCCATTGCCCCCCATCGTTATAGACAACGGCATTGCATTTAACTTTTCAGGCACCGAAATCGACAGCATAGCTTCCGGAGAATACATCGTTCTGGTTCGTAACCTCGACGCCTTTGCCACGCGCTATGACACCAACGACATCATCGTGGCCGGAACGTATACCGACAAGCTCTCAAACGGCGGCGAAAAATTGGAACTGCTGCACGACAACTACGGCATTCTCGTGAAGGGATCATTTAGCGACGGCTGGTACGACCATACCGACGGCGATGGCTACAGCCTGAACCTGCGCAACCTTTCCTCTCCTGGCGTTTTCGATGAAAAAGCGAGCTGGAAGCCCTCATCGGTTTATGGCGGTTCGCCCGGGAAACCAGATCCTGATTCAGTTCCAGAACCCGGCACCGTAGTAATCAATGAACTTCTCAGCCATACAGATGCATCTGCGGTCGGCGATTGGGTTGAGCTCTTCAATACCTCGGATGAACCGATCGACATCAGCGGATGGACGCTGAGCGATGACCACACCAATCTGGTAAAATACGTCATCCCCGATGGCATCACGGTGGATGCATATGGCTATGTGACATTCAACGCGTTCAACCATTTCGACACCCCGGCCGCACGGGTTCCATTTGCCTTCAGCGAACATGGCGACGAAGCGATTCTGACTTCACCGGTCGACGGAAACGGACGTTTAACCGGCTATCGTCACGACGTCGATTTTGAGGGTGCGGAACGCGAATACACCTTTGGGCGCTATACCCGATCCGATGGTAAAAATGATTGGACCACCCTTTCAACCGGCACACCGGCCGCAGCGAACGCCTACCCGAAAGTCGGCCCCGTCGTCATTTACGAAATCGGCTATCAACTCGCCACCAACGCCGTTGAATTTATTCAGCTCTACAACATTTCCGATGCTGACCTGCCGTTGTATGAACCCACCGTTCCAACCAATACGTGGAAAATTTCCGGAGGGATCGACTTTACCTTCCCGCAGAATGTCAACCTGCCGGCTTTCAGCGCTCTGATTCTCTGCGCCGGGGATCCGGCCTCCTTCCGCTCCACACACGCCATTCCATCCGGAATCCAGATCTTCGGTCCGTTTGAAGGTGCGCTGGATAATCAGGGCGACAGCATTAAACTCTTCCGCCCCGGCAATACCGACGAACTCGGTACTCCGTGGATAGAAATCGACCGCGTGAAATACAACGACAAAGATCCGTGGCCCACGGTCACCAATGGTATGACCTCCGCCATCCAACGCATCTATAATTTCAACTACGGAAATGATCCGATCAACTGGATGCTCGGCCCGGCGGACAGTAATCCGAAACCCACCCGGCGGATGGATAGCGATCTAGATGGTCTGCCCGACCAATGGGAGGCGGAACATGCCCTGCTCTATCATCAACCCGGCGATGGATCAATCGATGTAGATTTCGATACTATGGATAATTATGCGGAATACATTGCCGGCACCAACCCGAACGATTCAAACAGCTGTTTTCGGCTTGAGACTGATTTAATCCATGGAGAATTCGTTGTGAAGTTCGATTCTGTTCCAGCCCTCGGAAACAGCTACGATGGCATGCGCCGCGAATATACGATTGAATACAGTTCAGAACCGGCTTCTCCATACGAGAATCTGCCCGGTGCGGAAGCGCTTCCAGCCACTGGGAACACGATTTCATTCACGAATGCGATTCCAGCCAATGCGGCATTTTTCCGAGGCAAGGTCAGGCTCGTTCCGGAAGGGAAATAACCGCTCTACTCGCCCTCAGAGGTTGTAAATTTCCAGACCTGACCCCGGCGAACGGTGTTGTTCTTCATGACGGAATCCACACGCCAATAAAAGGTCGTATTAGGCCTCAATGCTTTGGGGAAATCGAACTCCGGCTCTGCAAATTCGCCGATAAATTCGCGAGAGGATTTTTTGGCGCGTTCAACCCGCAATGAATCAATGCCGATGTAAAGGCGGTGCGCTTTCGCTCCGATGCCGGGCACCCATTTTAATCCGGTCCCGACCGGGACCTCAACCGCATCGGCCGATGGCGCGGGCCCGGCGGAATAGGCCGAAATCTGATAGTCGATAATCCAGAGTGTGGAAGGTTTTCCATCAATCATCGGACCATCGCCATACTTCAATAGTTCATCCGGTTTATCCTGCATATAGGCAGAAATTATGCGCTCTTTTTCCCATCGGGTAAAATCAACTACCGCCTCGCTGCCCATAACCAGACTCTCCTCCGAAAAAATGGGTTCCCAGCTCCACGACGTCGCGGCGGAATTGGGTGTGCCTTTAGCAATACAGAATCGATTCCGCTGCTCATAAAACAGAAATAAATTCCCGTCCCGGTCGCCTAGGATTTTAGGACGGCCGCCGGAAAAGCCGAGCGGCTGCGTTTTCCAACGCCCTTTTCGATCGCGCCAGTGATGATGGAACTCCGGCCTTTCTCCTTTTTTCCGGGACTGCAAAACCATGATGTGGACACTCCCGTCCGGATAGGCGTATTGCCCGTTCTGATTGCTCAACCTCAGGCCGCGTTCCACCGGAACCACAATGAGCCCATTGGAATCGAGATGAATGACCCGATCCGTTCCCGTTTCCCCGATCGTTGATCCTTTGGAGTTTTTCCAGGTTCGTCCGTGATCATCGCTATACACATAAAGAATATCATGCTGATTGGACGACGAGGTCTTTTGAAACCGGTCGCGCCACACCCATGACGCATGAAGCCGGTCCCCGGAATACATTAGATTATTCATGTAGGCACAACGATAGCGGCTGGTTTCTCCATTGTGCCGATACTCACCGATATCCCGCGCAATAAACCGGCCCATCCCCGGCGACCAGTCATGGGTTTCGGCGTTGTATTCATAAATTCTTGAGTCCCCGTTGCCCGACGTAAAATAGCGGTAGGACAACATCAGGTTTCCATTCGGGGCATTGAAAAAGCGCGGATAAGTGAAACGGTCGAGCCGGCCAACCGAACCCAGACGGTCCGTAACCGCACCAAAAAGAGCCGTACTCCACTCCACCTCATTCGGCTGATTAGCCACATCTAATTCCGACACCCGGTATTTGAAATCGTTCGCATGGTGATCAAACGTCAGATGGATCGTTCCATCGCCCTCGCAAATACCGATAACCGCCGTGTTGTGAGAATCACTCGATTCAAAGACATAATCTTCAAACTCAATAATCGCCCACTCCCCGGCTGGCAGGATTCGGCGGGCCACGCACAGATGGCGGTTTCCATTAAAGTAAGTCGTGTACTGAAATCCCTTGTGCGTCACAAGCGGCGTCTGCTGATGAGTACGCCCGTTCACATGGGTGCTGAATCGCGTTTTGCTCCCTGCTGCAAAAGTCAGTGCATTGGTATCTACAATCGACGTGCGCAGCTTCTTGACGTCATTCGAATACGATGTTGATGCAATCAGCCCTAAAATAAGAATGCTTAGTTGTATTTTCATTACTTCTCCAAGACGCCGTGCCGCGCCAACACCTGACAGATAACCTTTGATTTATTGCATTTTGGGGCGCATCCAAATCACCCGATGCCGAAAAGTCCGGTTCCCCAGTACTTTAAGAACACCGGAATCCAGCTCCCTTTTTTCTGGAAGTTCAGGTATTCCGGCCAACCCCAGGTCAATCCGGCCAGCAGCAGACTCGGCCGGCGCACCGTCCACTGCTCCTATAAAAAATGGCCCCAAACGTACACGTCACACTCTTTCACCTCAATCCATGACGCCACAAAAAAACCGTCCAGCCCGAAGGACTGAACGGTTTCGTTCTGAACGGTGATTTTAAGTCACCCATTTGCTATGTCATTCCCTAATGCTCAATCAAACGAAGGAATTCGACATCGTTGGTTGCTGATATAACGACAGGACTCGACGTGGCACCAGGCACATCCTCCCAGATTCCAATCGTAAGACTGGAACGGGTCTGCAGTTTAAACGAACCATCCGAAAGCCAGCTGACGGTGATATTTCCGCCGGACACTTCCGTTTCAATGGTCGGAGCACTAGGCGGACCGGAATTACCTACGAGTGAAATGCCGATGTTGTCAACGAACAGATGATGGCCTCCGCCGGAACCGGTTCCATCCGAAAATGCAATCTGGATAATGGCCGTTCCTCCTGGCTCGAGGATATTATCCGCAAGATCAGTCATGGGAATGTCGATATCGTCATGCTGATCGTGCGTCTCAGGATCGCTATCGTCCGTTTTGAGGCCTCCACCTAGACTCGTGATCGCTTTCGTTTCGGATCTAAAGACTTCGCCTACTGTAATGTCACTGCCAGCCAGTACGTTTAATGTGTACGTTCTGGCCGCATTGGGGCGAAAAGCCACGGCGTCAAAATGAAAGGCACCCAGCTCGAGGGCTGCCGTTCCATTATTAACGATCGTGAATGTAATCTCTCCATCGGTAATACCGTTTCTCAACGATAAGTTAGCAGTCCCAACATCTGTAATTGGGCTTGCTGCAGGTGGCCCCGGATGGGTGCCCCAAGTGCCGTCCTTACTGGATCCACGACCACTGTTTTCATTGATAACCCAACCTCCACTGGCACCAGAGGCCGAAACAGTCACATCGACACCTGTCGCCGAAAAGCTGACAACAGGAGCCGTGGCACTTTCAAACGTATCCAGACCCATAATCAGATCTCCAACCGGCGCAGCTTCCACATAAATCAGCAGGGTAGCGGTATCACTGTTTCCGTTTCCGTCATCAACTTTAACAGTAAAGGAGTTCGTTCCGGCAAGCGTGGCCACCCCGGAAAGCGCTCCATCGGACGCAACGTTCAACCAGGAAGCCCCGTCGGTTTTTGAGTAGGTCAAAGTATCGCCGCCATCCGGATCGGTTGCACTGCCAGCCAGCGTCTGCAACTCAAGAGCATAATCTGCACCAACAAAACCATCTGCGGTAATGACAGGATCGGTTGTGAATTCCGGCGCACTTCCAACGGTTGGAACAAAAATGATCAACTCAGCGTTATCACTGTTGCCGTTTCCATCATCCACCCCAATGGTGAAGGTATTCGTTCCCAAAACATCACACACACCAGACAGCGCTACGTTGGATGCAACATTCAGCCAGGCCGGTCCGCCTTCTTTTGAATAGACCAAAACGTCTCCATCCAGGTCGGTTGCACTGCCGGCCAGCGTCTGCGACTGCAGGGCGTAGTCCTCGTTGAAGACCGCATCCGCTTTTACAACGGGATCGACGGTGAATTCCGGCGCGTTGCCCAAGGGATCGACCACAATCCGCAACGTTCCGACAGTACTATCCGTTCCAGCAATCGCTGTAATGGAAAATTCATTGGTTCCTGACACGTCGGCGATACCGGACAAATCTCCGTTGGTCGCAACCACAAGCCAATCCGGTCCACCGGTCTTGTCATAAAAAATTGTGCTGCCGATCGAATTTGTCGCGCTGCCGACCAGAGATTGACTTTCGGAAACATAGTCCGAACCAAACTGCGCGTTGGCTTTAATTACCGGATCATCAATGAATTTCGGTACGAATGGACGGTTCCCGATCATTCTAATTTCAGCGAATCCCAGAATGATACCCAGATCATAGCTAGTGACTTCCATTCGAAGGTGTGTCGCTCCTGTAATGGGCGTGGACAGATATTGAGGATCGGCGTCAATTGGCGGTTTTAAATCAGCAACCGTGTCTTGAGGTCCTTGAGCGAAGGTTAGCTGTTCGCCGGTATCGGTAAAGTTAATCCCATCCGAAGACCAGAATATCCTGGCGAATTGCACGCCGCGAGCTGACTGAGTGGTGGTCCCTTCCCCATGATTCCACAGCACGATACCTTCGACGTCTGAAACACTACCCAGATCAAATGTAAGAATCGCTGTTCCGTTAGGTGTCGTGAGATCTTCGTTCACATCTCTGACTCGGGGTGTTGTCGCCGCGTTATACCCGTATTCATGTTGCGGCCACACGGTGGGAACTGGCGCTCCGTCCGCAATCAACGCCTCGTTCGTGATAATGCCCGCCGAATTCCACCATCCTACGGGCGGATCGTTCTGCAGATATGGACCGACCGCGGTACTGTTCGTCCGCGCGTTCAACAACTCGCACGCGACCGGTGCAATGATCGTTTGGGCCGAAGCCATACTCGCAAGCAATCCTGTTGCGACCAGCAATCCTAACGTTTTTTTCATCTTCCTACCTCCTATTGACTTACTAGACAAATGTGCTCTTTCATGAACAGGAACATATGATCGCATCTGAAGGGAAGCGGCACAATGCGGGCCTTTTTCACATCGTTGAAATAAACTATTTTCGATAAAATGTTTCTTATTGCTCCGGCGATTAAATATTGAGAATCCCATGCGACTAACCCGCATGTTGCATGAACGGGTTTATTAACCGCAAAGGAACGCAAAGCACG
>CAKZQV010000002.1 GCA_937141895.1 uncultured Verrucomicrobiota bacterium | reverse complement strand
ACAGGGGTGACTTTTCGGGTAAATTTTAAATCCGCTCATTTGGGACAGGCTCTATTTATTTCATACATTATAATGTATGAAATGATATTAGTCCCAATATTTAATGGTTTTTTAGTTATTTCATACATTATAATGTATGATATTTGGCATATACAACCTCAGGATGTTTGACGATGCATTCGGCTTTAACCACCGGATTTTTTGACGGTGTAGCCCATGGATTGCAGTTCGGCAACCAGCAGATCACGGTGGTCGCCCTGAATTTCAATGGTCTGACCTTTCACCGTGCCGCCGGTTCCACATTTCTGCTTCAACTTTTTGGCGAGGTCTTTCAGGCCATCTGGATGGGTCGGCACACCGGTGATGGTGGTCATACCCTTGCCTTTGCGGCCCTTGGTTTCTCGCCCCACACGAACAATACCGTCACCCTTGGGAGCTTCCGGTTTTTTCTTTTCCGGTTTAATCCGGCCTTTATCGGTTGAGAAAACAATATCCAGATCATCAAAGCTGTTCATGAAAATCTCCTAAACCAATCGCACGCCATCATCTTTGATCGTAATCTTACGTTTCTTATAGAGCGCGCCGATGGCATTTTTATAGGTCTTTTTACTGACGCCGAACAATGCATTGATCTTTTCGGGCGGCGTCTTTGATGTAATCGGCATAAAGCCGTCATGTTTCTTCAGGTACTCTAGAATGGTATCCGTAAGATCCGTGACTTTTTCATAGCCCTGTTTCTGTAGCGTCAGATCGATTCGACCGTCTGGGCGGACATTCTTAATATAGCCCTTAATTCGCGTGCCCCGTTCCAATGCCTGGAAAATCTCATTATGAAACACCATGCCCCATCGCTCATTATTGATAATGAATTTGTAACCGAGGTCCGATTTCTGCCAGACCATCAGATCGACTTCTTCATTTTGTTTGTAAAAGCGTTTTGAATTCAGATATTTGTCCAGTTTTGCCGTAGCCACAATGCGCTCACTGGCATTGTCGTAGTAAATATAAACCAAATAGGATTCACCCTGGCGCATTTTCATCCGCTGCTCACGGAACGGAACAAAAAGATCCTTTGGCAAGCCCCAATCCAAAAATGCGCCAATGGGCGTCGCATCTTTACAACGCAGCAACGCGAAATCGCCAACCTGCGCTTTCGGCTTCAAGGTCGTTGCCGTCAGGCGGTCTTCGGAATCGAGATAGACAAATACTTCGATTTTATCGCCGATGTTCCAGGCTTTGGAAACATAGCGCTTAGGCATCAGGATTTCGCCCAGCTGCAGGCCATCAAAAATCAGGCCGAAATCAGTCTCGCGCGAGATCTCAAGCTTATTCCATTTTCCCACTTCAACCATTGGCACTTCTCCGATGACTGGAACGGCGGCTCTTCACACGGCTGGGACGTTGGCCTTTCCGCGTATTTTTCGGACGCCCGTCTTTATTCACCGTAACCCGGCCCCGCTGCTGGCGGACTTTAGGTCCCGGCTTGGCATCGTCGCCGATAGCATTCATTGATTTTTCAGAATGCCAGCTATGTTTCAGATCACGCGGAATTTCAAAACGAATCAATTTTTCAATGGCCCGGAGATAGTCGCGTTCCTGCGCACTGCAGATGGAGATCGAATCCCCTTCCGCTCCGGCACGGGCCGTGCGGCCGATGCGGTGCACATAGGTTTCCGGCTCCACCGGCATGTCATAGTTAATGACGTGCGAGATTTCTTTCACATCAATCCCGCGGGCCGCAATATCGGTGGCCACGAGCGCGCGGCATTTGCCGGCTTTAAAATCAGCCAACGCCTGTGTGCGGGCGCCCTGACTCTTATTCCCGTGAATTGCCGACGCAGAAATGCCCACGCCTTCCAGCTTGCGGGCCACTTTGTTGGCCACATGCTTCATCTGCGTGAAAATAATGACCTTATCCATTTTCTTACTGGCCATCAGCTGAAGGATCAGATCGTCCTTATGCTCTTTCTTAACAAACATGACCTTCTGTGTAATCCGATCGACCGCCGGTTTTTCCGGTTCAATCGCGACCTGCGCCGGATTGCTCACCAGCGATTCCGCCAGCTGTTTCACCTTCGATTCCATGGTGGCAGAGAAAAAGAGCGACTGACGTTTCTTGGGCAGTTCTTTGATCACCTTTTTGATGTCATGAATAAAACCCATATCGAGCATGCGGTCCGCTTCGTCCAGAACGAAAATTTCAACGCCGCCCAGATCTAGCATGCCCTGCCCGACCAAATCGTTCAAACGACCCGGTGTGGCCACGAGAATATTAACCCCGCGACGAATGGTCTTCACCTGCGGATGTTGGCCCACACCACCGAAAATGACGGTGTGCGAAATTTTGGTATGTTTGCCGTATTTCTTTACGCTGTCGCCGATCTGCGCAGCAAGCTCACGGGTCGGGGCCAAAATCAAAACTTCCGGCCGTTTAGGAATCGGGCGTTTATTCTTTTTCACCAGATACTGAAGAATGGGGAGCGTAAAGGCCGCGGTTTTACCGGTACCGGTCTGCGCGCAGCCGATCATATCGCGACCTTTCAGCAGATAGGGAATCGCCTGCTCCTGAATGGGTGAGGGCGTGTGATAGCCGGCTTCATCAACGGCTGATCCAATTTCGGGCAATAACTCTGCAAAAACGCCATTAAGGTCGATTTCTTTCTTCATATGTTTTTCCAACGCGGCAATTCTGAACGGCTCATCGTTCTTTCCTCAATCGAGGAAGGACCTACGAGCAACCTGAACTGCCACAATGTGGCTCCTAACCGGCGAATAAAATAATTTCAAAACTCGCCGCCGGTGGAGTGAAGAAAAAAGGAGTGGTCCGTTTGACCATCCCGAAGTGGCAGGGTTTCTATAGGTCCCACCCCGCTGAGTCAAGCTTTGCAGAACACCAAGACTAAGCCGCCAAGATGGCGGCGATACATACCACAGGCTTCCAGCCTGTACTGCCCGGCGGTCTCAGCTATCCGGAGTTTCCGGAGAAATGGTGTATTCGCCTTTACCAAAAAAGGCTTTGAAACTGTACACCCAGACCGAGAGCAGGCCCCAGCCGAGACCCAGCAGTACGCCGGCATCGATGATGCCACGCCAAGGCTGAGTCAGTTGGCTCACGCCGACAATCAGCAGAATAACCATCGCCGTAATCGAGAAAGAAATGATCTTTCGTTTTTTCGTGGCGTGGAAATAGCCCATCACAAAAAAAGGAGCGAACAGCACGCGAACAAAGGTTGGATTATTTTTAAGGTAAAGCGCGCGCGCCGCAACGCGGGGAGCAAATTTCAGCTGAAAGCCTTTATAGCCTTCCGCATAGCCCATAAAAATGAGACTGACGGCCAGGCCAATCCAATGAACTGCGCCAAACTTCATACCGCAAAGGTCATGCGCAAAGGGATAAATACAGCCCAAGCCGCGCGCCAAAATCAGGCTCAGCCCCAAAATACCCCAGAGTGCTCCAATTGTACCTGCCATCATATTTCCTGTGTTAAAGGCGCGCGAGTGTATCAGTGACCGCCGCAAAACAAAGTCCTTTCTGCGACCGGATCAGACTTGGCACGTGGACTGCTTTATCTACAAACACATCTCCTCCTCACCAGGCAGTGAGTTGAGAGCGAATCAGCTCGCTGCCTGTGTGTTTACTTACCCAGGAGAGCAGTTCTTCAGCACCCGGAGAGCTGCTCTTCTTTTTTTTCAGGATCGCCACCGCATTTTTCCTCAACTGCGTTACCCCGGCATAACTTACAGCATTGCCTTTGATTAACCGC
>CAKZQV010000001.1 GCA_937141895.1 uncultured Verrucomicrobiota bacterium | reverse complement strand
AAAGGCTTCGGCGCCCATGATGAGGTTCATGCCCTGCCCCATAAAGACCTGACAGAGGAATACGATCAGTTCATTGCTGCCACAGCCAAAAAGCAGGTTTTCGGGTTCAACGGAAAGTTTTTCTGCGAGTTTCGTTTTAAGGTAAAATGCGCCGCCATCCGGATAACGGTGCATTTCTGGAATGGCTTCCTGCATGGCTTCAACGGCCAAGGGTGATGGCCCCAACTCATTTTCGTTTGAGGCCACTTTGATGATGTCGGCGATGTCATCAAAACCAAGCTCACGGGCGACCTCTTCAATGGGTTTGCCCGGTTCATAGACGCGCAGATCGGCAATATACTTCTTAGGATTCATGCATTCTCTCCATTCAAAGACCAGAAAGATAACAGGATCCCTAAAGGTGTTAAAGCGTAGACGATGCTTCCAGCTTCGTTTTGCACACGTAGCATACACAACGGAGCAGGATGCTCCGTCTACAATCAGTCATTTGCAAAAGGAGACAGTTCTCGCAGGCGGTTGATGATGACCGGAAGTTTTTCCAGTACCATATCAACATCCTCATCCGTATTGTAGCGACTCAGGCTGAAGCGCACTGATCCGTGCAGGCTGGAACGCGGCACATCCATAGCGCGAAGTACGTGCGAAGGCTCCAGCGAACCCGACGCACAGGCCGAACCGGTGGATGCGCAGATGCCCTGGTCATCCATCATGAGCAGAATGGCTTCGCCTTCCACAAATTCGAAGCTGATGTTGGTCGTATTCGGCAGGCGATTTTTGGTGTCGCCATTGATATGAGCGCCCTTGCAGGTCGCGAGAATACCTTCTTCCAGACGATCACGCAGTTTGGTTTCGTGCGCGACGTCCTGCTCCATACGTGCGGCCGCCAGTTCGCAGGCTTTGCCGAGGCCGACGATATACGGAACATTTTCAGTTCCGGCACGGCGTCCCCGTTCCTGATGTCCGCCCATGATATGCGGAGTCACCTTTGTGCCCCGCTGAACATAGAGTGCTCCAATGCCTTTGGGTGCATGAAGTTTATGGCCGGAGATCGAAAGCATATCAACGGGGATATCTTTTACAGAAATCGGGAGCTTACCGGCAATCTGAACCGCATCGGTATGAAAAATACCGCCGCCTTCTTTAATGATTTTAGCAATTTCCGGGATAGGGAAAATCACGCCGGTTTCATTGTTTGCCCACATGACCGAGGCCACGGTCTTTTTGCCGGATCTCGATTTTTCGCGCACGAAATCAAGGTCCAGATTGCCCTTTTCATCTACCTCAAGTGTGGTCAGGCGGAAGCCCTTATCTTCGAGATAGTGGCACGGACCTAGAACAGCAGCATGTTCAACCCGGGTTGTAATCAGATGCGGATGGCCGCCCATGGCGTCAACAGCACCTCGAATGGCCATGTTATCGGATTCCGACCCACAGCTGGTAAAGATAATTTCGTTCGGATGCTCAGCACCAATCAGTGCGGCCACCTGCTCCCGGGCCGTATCCAGCGCGCGTTTCACCTTGCCGCCGAAAGTATGCATGGAGGACGGATTGCCCCAATGTTCGGTAAAATAGGGCAAAATCGCTTCCGTGACTTCCGGAGCAATCTGAGTGGTGGCGTTGTTGTCGATGTATACCTGCGTATTCATTAGACCGCCTCCACGACAATATCCTGAGACACCGCGTCTTTTAGCTGCGTTTCAACCACGTCTTTCAGCGTCACAGAAGAAACTGGACAACTGACGCAGGCCCCGACAAATTTGACGAACACCTTATCGCCGTCGACATCGTGTAGTTCCAAATCCCCGTTATCCCGTCTGAGGATTGGACGGACCTGGCGGTCGATCGTTTCTTCGATCAGTTTTATTTTCTGGAGCTGGGTCAATTTTGGTTTGGCGTCGTCTTCCTTCGCCTGTTCTTCACCAATGACCTTGTTTATGATGCCTTCAATCTCCGGTATACACTGTCCGCATCCACCGCCCGCTTTGCAGGCATTCGTCACGTCTTCGGCAGAACTGAGGTTTTGCTCTCGGGTAATCTTTTCAATCTCTTTATCCGTTGCGCCGAAGCAGTGGCAGATGACCTCGCCATCAATATGCTTATCGAGTTTTTTGCCGGTGCGGAAATTATAGATAGCCGCTTCGAGGGCTTCGCGCCCCATCACGGAGCAGTGCACCTTCTGTTTCGGGAGTTCACCCAGAAAGGCAATGATATCGGCATTCGTGATTTCTTCGGCTTCCTCAACCGTTTTGCCGATCAGCATTTCAGTCAGAGCCGAAGAAGAAGCAATTGCGGAGGCACAACCGAAGGTCTGGAACTTTGCCTCACAGATTTTTTTTTCATCATTGAGTTTAAAGGTCAGCCGCAGCGCATCTCCGCAGGCCAATGAACCGGCCAGGCCGTCCCCATCCGGATCTTCAACTGCGCCTACATTTCGTGGATTTTTAAAGTGATCGGTTACTTTATCTGTATAGTCCCACATTCTGGTTATCTACCCCTGGTCTTTCTGGTCTTTTCAACACCCGCTTCGCTAAAGACCGCAACGTTCGCAAAGCAGACCGTTTTAGATTTTTTGCGTGCTTTGCGACCTTCTGCTTTCATCTTTCAGCCTAGCTCAGCTCGAGCATTCGTTCGATCGAGAGACGGGCCTTATCAGCGGTTTCTTCGGGGACGGTAATGCGATGTTGCATATCCTCGAGAGACCAAAGCACCTTCTCCAGATCGATCTTTTTCATATTCGGACAAAGAGCACGGTCGCTGACGGAATAGAATTTCTTCTCCGGATTTTCATTACGAAGGCGGTACAGCAGCCCCATTTCGGTGGCGACAATAAATTCCGTTTCGTCCGACTCTTTGGCATGAGTTATCATCTGGCCGGTCGATAGCAGGTAGTCTGCCAAGTCGCGAATCCCCAGCGGACATTCCGGATGCGCCATGACCTTGGCGTTGGGGTGATCTTCGAGTTCTCGCTTGATATCCACGTCGCGAATTCGGGCGTGGGTCGGACAGTAGCCATCCCAGATAATCATTTCGCGTCCGAGCTCCTCTTGAACATAGTGACCAAGGTGGGTATCCGGCACGAAGATGATCTCTTTATCCACCGGAACTGAACGCACAATCTTCATGGCATTTGAGGAGGTCACACAAAGATCACACTCGGCTTTTACCGCTGCCGAACTGTTGA
Organism: uncultured Verrucomicrobiota bacterium; assembly: GCA_937141895.1. GTDB lineage: Bacteria > Verrucomicrobiota > Kiritimatiellia > Kiritimatiellales > Pontiellaceae > Pontiella. The sequence goes on along the minus strand of CAKZQV010000001.1, from coordinate 4,176 downwards.
CATAGGCAATCACTACCGCGCCCGGGTGCTGCGCTTTTTTTGCCTGAAGTGCTTCAGCGGTAATCATATCGGCCATGGGGCAACCGGCAAACTGATCCGGCAGAAGGATCTGTTTCTGCGGACTCAGGATAGCCGCCGTCTCCGCCATAAAGTGTACCCCGCAGAAGACGATGACTTCTTCTTCCAGCTCGGCGGCCTTACGGCTGAGCTCTAGGGAATCCCCGGTAAAATCTGCGATCGCCTGCACCTCATCGGGCTGATAGTTGTGGGCAATAATAATTGCCCCGCGTTCGCGCTTCAGTTCCTGAATTCTCTCTTCAATTGATTGCATAATTACTCCTCGAAAAGCGGCGTATATAAAACGAATCTGCTACTGATAACAAAACAAAAAGGATAATGTATCCGCAAGCGGAACACCTGTTTCTAATACATTTATGTTTGTTTTTTCGATTCTCGGAAAAAAATGACGAAGTTTAGGAGCGAGGGCCGGAAATTAAAGCCTCGTTTTTCAGTATTCGCTAACCTTTTGATTCGGATCAGGCGGCTTCCCGTTAAGGCTCGGGCCCTCACCCGTATTATGAGAATCGCTCTATGCATTATGCGCAGGTTTTGGGGCCAACTTTATTTCTTAAAAACTCCCCTGCTTTTTCATACACGATAAAATCTGATCTCACAGGACGTTATGGAGTAAGTATTTAAACAATTAAATATATTTAAAACAGTCTGTTTCCATTGATTTTTGGCAGATATCAAAATGTTTTCGATTTAATAATTATTCTAGCACAGTTTTTGCTACACAATAAAATACAATTAAAGAGGAGCAAAATCATGAAAGCAGCGCTCTGCGTGTTAGTTGCACTTGCCGGTACATTCGTTCATTCATTGGTTCAGGATAAAGGTCCCGAGCCACCCAGCCTCACCAGCAAAAATCTGAACACCTCTAATTTGATTAAAGCAGAGCATGCGTATTACTTCATTGCTCCGACCACACAATCTATCACGTACCAAGCCTATTGTTCATTCGATCAGGAAAATTGGGTGCCGCTTGGTTCCCCATATAGCGGAAATGGATCGCCCAACATGATTTCTTTCGGTACGGAGATCGTGGAGAATTCCCGGATGATTTATATGAAACTTGAAGTACTCTAATCGCTAAGAAATTCTTTGCACAAAAGAGCCGGGCACGAATACTATTATATTTGTCGGCTAGGAATGATGACCACTGAGATGGCCCGAAATTACTTTAGTTTTTTCGGCTTACAGACCTTATCTTTCTTCTTCACAACGGCACCGCATTTTGAACATTCAAATTTGCCGTCTTTGCTCTTTTTTGGATGGTCTTTTTTGCATCCCATGACTCTATCCTCCAATCATTGGAACTTTAGTTTATCGCCCAGGCAGGTATCCACCAGAGCGGCAGTTTTCAGCCAAGGATGATCCGTGGGCACCACCTTAGTCTGTCCGGCGACCTCTTTCAGAGGCACTGCAACGCAGTTTTCCCCTTTCAGCCCAACCATGACATTATAAACACCATCGTGGAGCAGTTCACCGGCCTTGGTGCCGAGCCGCGTGGAAAGCAGCCGGTCGGTCGCCGTCGGCGATCCGCCGCGCTGTACATGCCCCAGCGAGGTATAGCGTACTTCAATGCCGGCGGCCTGCTGGATTTCGCGCGCAATACGGCTGGCTACCGGCTCCTGAATCAACCCTTCAATTTCTCCCTCAGGTTGTGATTTTTTCTTTTTCTTCCCATCGGAAGCTTCCTCTTTCGAAGTCGCGCCCTCCGCAATGGCAATGATGGAAAAGCGTTTGTTGTGGTGACGCCGGGCCATCAGATGTTCGACCACGTGATCTAGGTCGTAGGGAATTTCCGGAATCAGAATCACATCTGCACCGCCCGCAATTCCGGCGCCGAGTGCCAGCCACCCGGCTTTGTGCCCCATAATTTCGCAGACGATGGCGCGGTGGTGACTGCTCGCCGTCGTGTGCAGACGATCAATGGCTTCAGTCGCAATCGCCATGGAAGAATCAAACCCGAACGTGATGTCCGTGCCGGCCACGTCGTTATCGATGGTTTTCGGCAGCGTCAGAACATCCAGCCCCGCCTCGTGAAGGCGCATGGCATTTTTCTGCGTTCCATTTCCACCCAGACAGACCAGACAATCGATATGATTTTTCCGAGCATTGGAAACCGCAACCTCGGTCATATCGAGCACCTGATCACCCATCGGCATTTTATGCGGCTTATCGCGACTAGAGCCTAGGAATGTGCCACCATGGGTCAGGATGCCGCTGACATCCTTGTCTTCGAGCGTCATGGTGCGATTTTCCACCAAACCGCGAAAACCATCCTGAATGCCGATGACTTTTGTACCCTGCCCCAACACAGCCTTGGTCACCCCGCGTATGGCAGCATTGAGTCCCGGACAGTCGCCGCCGGACGTTAGAATTCCAATTGTTTTTGTTTTTGTACCCATCAAGAAAATCTCCTACTCGTTTTGTAGACCCAAGCCCGCTGTTTCGCCAGTTCAAACAGAGGAAAACAAGAGTAGATAATGGGGCTGAAGTCGGGTTGCGGATAACCTAAAAATGCGGTTATCCGTCCTGAGGCTCCGGGCGATGCGGTTCAAAACGCGTGCGCCGCTTTTTTTCGGCTTCGGCAATCGCTGTGCAGGCCTGGTTATAGAGCACTTCCTGGCTTCGGATTTTCTTCGCGCCGCGTTTAACCACGCGCTCATAGCTGCCGGACGAGTTCAAAATCCAGGCCTTCTGATTGTCGGCCATATGAATATCGTTCATTTCAATCAACTCGTCGCGGCAATCGGGATCGACCACCGGAACCATCAGCTCCAGACGCTTGTCCAGATTGCGCGGCATCCAGTCGGCACTGGCAATATAGACGCGCTGCTTTCCGCCATGATAGAAATGAATAATTCGGGCATGCTCCAGATAGCGATCAATGATGCTTGTGACCTTAATATTGGTGATCGGTTTCAGGCAGCATATCCCGCGCACATTCAAATGAATTTTAACGCCAGCTTTGGCCGCTTCATACAGTTTTTCGCTCAGCGCCACATCCACCATAGAATTTACCTTGGCGTTGATCAGCGCTTTCTGGGCCTTTTTGGCCCGCTCAATTTCAAAATCAATCATTTCCAGCAGGTTGTCGCGCATACTGATCGGCGCCATACTGATCAGGTTGAAGTCGCGCGGCTGGGCATAGCCGCATAATGCATTAAAAAATCCCGATGCATCGTTTCCAAGGTCTGGATTACAGGTCAGGTAGCTGATGTCGCCATATAGTTTTGCCGTAGATTCATTATAATTGCCCGTGCCGAAATGACAGTAGCGCACAACGCCCAAAGGCTCACGACGAACCACCATGCAGACTTTGGCATGAGTCTTGTAGCCTTTGACGCCATAAATCACTTGCACGCCGCACTGCTCCAGATCCCGCGCCCAGCTGATATTCCGCGCTTCATCAAACCGAGCCTTCAGTTCGATCAGGACCGTCACGTTCACCCCATTCTCAGCCGCCCGTTTGAGCGCGGCGATAATGGCGCTGTCGGAACTGGTGCGGTAGAGGACCATCTTCATGGCCATCGTCTCCGGATCCGTCGCCGCCTCCTCAATAAACCGCACAACCGGATCAAACGTTTCGTATGGATGGTAAAAGAGCAGATCTTTTTTTGCGATCTGATCAAACATCGGTTCATTGGGAATAACATCCGGCGGGGCCTGCGGTGGCCACGCGTCAATCTTCAGCCCATCAAAGCCTGGGACAAAAGCCATCGACATGAAATCCTTCATGTTCAGCACGCCCTCAATGGGATAGATGCCTTGCGGAACCACTTTGAGGCTTGTGGAAATAAAGTTGAGCAGGCTTTTTGAAATTCCCGCTTCAACTTCCAACCGAATGCAGTCGCCGGTCTTGCGTTCCTCCAGCACATCCTCCATCCCGCGCATCAGGTCAGGCGCCTCATTTTCCGCAACCGCAAAATCGGCATTCCGGGTTACGCGGAAAAGGGCACACTCTTTGATGTCATACCCCGGGAACCAGTCCGCTGCATATTTTTTAACCACTTCCTCGCGCAGCACATAGACATAGCCCTCATCCGACGGCAGTTGAATAATCCGGGAACCCGCGCGATCAAGCGACATGATGGCATACAGATTTTT